>NZ_JADGFW010000013.1:0-195375 GCF_016613355.1 Psychrobacter sp. M9-54-1
TTATTAGGTGTCTTAAGTTTGGGAGGGTTACCGGATGAACAAGCACTCAATAATATTAAAGAGCATGATCCCATTAAAAATCTGAATTTCAGCATCGATACACTTATCATGTTGTAGTCGCAATCATTGATAACCATAGTAAACCGCGTACATCTCTGTCGCTGGCAACAAGCTTATCATAAATGTCTGTTGTGTTAAGAATGGGGTATTTACAGAATAGTAGTGACTTTTTTGCATTTTTTACAAACGACTTTATCGCCTTTACGCGCGACAGGAATGCCGTTATGAGTGGTGACTATAAAGCATTATATTGATAGCCTGATTTGGGTCAATACGTGCCTGAAGTGAAGAAGATGTTGGATGGTTTGGCGGAGTGATGGGGTTGTTAGACATTTCATAAACTAGTGACTGTATGAGCTAAAAACTACTGGCTCATACAGCTATCGTTATCATTGGCTCATTTCTTCAATATCACCTAATGTGAGACCAGTTTCTTGGGTGCTGTAGATAGTGATGCCTGTATCATCGATTTTATCATTCATGACCAATCTACCAATGCGATTACTGGCTTCTTGATTGCCTTGGTCGGCAGATTTTTTGTACCATTCAAAAGCTTCGTCATAGTCTTGAGGGACGCCATAGCCGTTTTCGTAGAGACCACCGATATTAAGTTGTGCTAAATCCAGATCTTGAGCCGCAGCTCTTCTGTACCAATCCAATGCTTTGGTATAGCTTTGCGTCACGCCGTAGCCGTTTTCATAAAGATTGCCAATATTGTTTTGAGCATCGATAGAAGCACTACTAGGGTCTATGTTATTAGCTGATAACAAATACCACTTCATGGCTTTTTCATAGTTTTGATCAATACCTTTTCCATTTTCGTATATGATAGCTAGATCGGTTTGAGCGTGAGAATATCCCTGTATAGCAGCTAGCTAAACCCACTCAAATGCTTTGCGATAATCTTGATCTACACCAATACCTTCGTGATACATAATGCCTATGTGATGTTGAGCAGGCGCATAGCCTTGAGTAGCAGCTTCCTTAAATAGTTCAAAAGCTTTGTCATCATCTTCAGGGACTGAGTCACCCTCAAAATAGGCAAGGCCAAGCTCGTATATATCAGCAGGGGTGCTTTGATTAGATAATATGGGTATATTTGAAGACTCTGCTGAGCAAGCAGAAGCTATCAAACCACTGGCTAGCACTGTCGCTAGTAGTAAAGACTGAATTAAAGGCGTGATGTTTTTTTGATACATCGAAATCTCTTAGGTAAACATTTATTTGCTAGTCTGGATTGAATTTACCTGTGTATGGGTCATGGCTTTTGGTACAGGTATACACTCTACTTCTTTTTGGGATCGGTTAGGCTGACAATAATCAAGTGTGTCTGATATGATCTCTTCTTGCATCTCTAAAATATTTGGAACCGCTGGAGTCAAGTAAACTTTACCCATATCAATAAATTTTTTATTTTGGAGGTAGTCTTCATTTTCTTGTTTCTTAGTTGTTGAGGGTATATCGCCTATTGTATATAACTTTGAGACGTAGGCTTCATGGTCAAAAATTAAAGAAGCACCATAATAATTTTTGATAGAGTCATGGCTTGGACCAACTAACCAATACTTATATTCTACTGGTGGTATTAAAAAATTTCCGAATGCATCTGTATTACTGAAGTTCTGAGAAGTTAGGAATACTTTAACGCCATTTATAGGCTGATCAGTTTTTCTATCAATCACTTGACCTTCAAACTGAGGAGTCATGTAAGCTACCTTTGCTTCACACGCCGTGAGCACTACGCACATCATAATTGTAGTCATATAAAATATATTAAGTTTCACTTAATTAATCTCCAGTCGGCTGTGCGGTGAGGGTTTAAAACTGGAGTTTTACTATGAGAATTTCTTAACTTGGCACTTACTATATGAGCTACATGACTAAGAGATATTCTTGTCATTCATCTTTGCCATCAGATTTAAATACATAGCTTTTGCTTGCTTTAACGTTTCGGGAGGTAGTTCTGTTTGCATTGCTTCGACAAATCTAGTATCTACATTATTAAACTCATCCTCATGGCGCCCATCACGTAAGTCACTACTGACATAAGCATAGGCTAAGGTCTTAACGAGATCAGGCTCTATACTAGCGCCATAATCTTTTGGATATAGGTAAATATTCATAAGTGCTAATGCTGACTCCCAGTTTTTTTCTAACAATAAATCCGCCTTCAACAACTTAATGATTTCATCTCCTTTAGACTTATCTTTCATATGGTGAATATATAAGTACGCTAGTAAGCCTCTGGATTTTTTCACATTCTGCTTGATAGCAATTTTGTTATAATACTCTGCTTTAGTATAATTAATACGGTTGAACTTTGGATCGCGATAAATCATCATAAGCAATCTAGTGGCATCAGGATATCCTGCCTTAAAAGCTTGCTCTAAATAATAAATACTTTCATCTATATTTAAGCGATTGCTGTCAGTAAATTGTTCTGGATAGTTAACTTGATAATGACCTATCAATACGCCAGATTCTTTTTCACCTAAATCAAATGCTTTCATATGATATTCGTAAGCTAGTTGGTAGTCTTCTAGTACTAAGTCCTGATACGCTGCATAATTAAAGCAATACTCAGCTTTTTTTTGATCATCACATACTGACCGAAGGCGTTCTGGGTTTTTAATATTTTTTACTTCTTCTGTAAAGTTAGAAGACTCTGTTTTTATACTGGTAGCAGTATGAGGAACAAAATTAGCATCCGCACAAGCAACAGTTATATTTAACGATGACAGTATGATTAGTATCTTTGGAGCAGTCGTCTTAATCATCTTTTGGTATTGCATTCTGAATATCACTCCCTTTTTCTTTTACTGCATTATAATCGTCATAGGTATCCCATGCTTGTCTAACTCGTTTGGGCGCAATATCTTTAGCCTTTTCTACAAGCTTGCTTTTACCTGTACCTGTAGCTTTATCAATTGCCTTATCTTTTAGAGCATCATTATTCTTGTTTATTACGTTATCTAAAACAGCTCGTCCTGCATCATATTGAGGTGAAACCTGCCTTCCTGCGTTATCGAATACGATACTAGTCTTCTTAATACCATCAGCAGCCTCGCCTTTCCATTCATCTCGAACCTTTGCCATTGGGTTTTTATAATCTTCAGTCAGTTCAGTATTGCTATTGCCTTGACGAGTAGTATTAATAGCGTTGTCTGCTTGAGCATCGTCACCAAAACCAAAGAAATCTAATGTTTTATTAACGATACTTCTATCTTCTTTTTTCTGTTTGGTCAAAGCCTCAGCTTTAGCTTTGTTCTTATGATCATAGTATGCAATCCAAGCGTCGTTAATTTGTTTCTGAGTTTGTTTGGTTCCATCGGCATTATATCCTGTAGGCTTTTTAGGTTCGTTGCTATTTTTTAAACCTTTAGTGCTCGCAAAGCTATTCCCAAATAAAGCATCAGGCTCCGACTTTAGAAACACCAAAGGTTCTGCCTGCGCAATACTGCCAACATCAAAGTCAGACTCTGCAAACGCTTGCTGAGTCGCAATCAGTTTAGCGCCGCAGCTGGTGACATCGCCACCACGTGCGATAGGCGCACCATCGACAATAAAGGAGACATCACCACTAACAATAGTGGTGACCTTTTTGCATTTTTTACAGATGACTTTATCGCCTTTACGGGCAACAGGGATGCCGTTATGAGTGGTTTGCGGTGAGCCGGAGATGACCGTCCCACCATGAGAAGTCTTTGCGCCGACGGTGATATAGGCTGCCATAGTGCTACCTTGCTTAAATGCCCAAAGTGTAGACTCTTAACTCGAGTTTATTATTTGCATCACATTATAGATGGCTAGAGCGTTAAATATCAAACTTAAGTTTATCTAAGGGTGTGATTTAGGCAGCAAGCTTAATCTACGCAAAGTATAAAGGCGATTAAAATGCTGACGGTAATAAGAAATAGAAACTCTTTACTCACTATAAATAATAAGCAAAAATCTAACCTTCCATCTCACTAGTCAGCCACTTAGACACTTCATCAATTTGTACTGCCAGTTCAGCATGAGCCTTACCTAATTCAGCGAGCTTGGCATTAATCTCATGTTTGTCATATTTAATACCTGTCAATGTGTCTTTTAATAGGTCAATCAACTCAACGTTTAGCGCATCAGAGAAGATAACGACCTCACTGATAACCGCTTGCTTGATGTCCATATGCAAATCAATAATGCCCCAATCAAAGCGCGTCTCGATATGATGGCTAAATTCAGGCGTCTTACCAAAACGCCAATCCCAATCTGCCATTTGCTGATAGTATTTATTGAGTGTCGGCTGCTTGGCGAGACTGGCTTCATCCAATTCTTCTACTGGCGTAGTGTCGCCATACTCAGTGTCACGATAATATTCACAAAACGCCTCGATAATCGCATCAGATAAAATCTCATGATTGATATTTTCGTTAAACTCAATTAGGTTGGCGACGCGCGCACGCACCGACTTGATACCTTTGGCTTTGAGTTTAAGCGGATGCGGATTGAGATAATCGCCCAGCTTTTGCATGTTGGCATTAACTAATAAAGTCCCGTGATGAAAGCTGCGATCCGCCGCATGTTTAAAGGCGCTACCTGATATTTTTTTATCGCCGACTTGCATGTCGTTACGCCCAGATAAATCCGCGTCTATGCCCAACTTTTTTAGTGCATTAATAATGATGGTAAAGTTCGCTTCTTGATCGTAGTCAACTTTGGGTGATAAAAAGGTAAAGTTGGTATTGCCCAAATCATGAAACACCGCGCCACCGCCACTCTGCCGCCGCGCCAAAAATACATCATCGGCTTCCATCTTATCGATTTTGCATTCTACCCATGGGTTTTGCGAGCGCCCAATGACCACGGTCTCGCTATTGCGCCATAAAAATAGCGTGTGCGAGTCGGGATTGAGCGTATTAAATATCCAATCCTCGGTCGCGAGGTTAAACCAAGGGTTGGTCACGGCAGATTTTAAGATGCGCAGTTTCATTACTTATCCTTTTTCTTGAATAATTATTCTAGATTGAATGTTATCAATAGATAATGTCATTGTTGCCGATGCGTGGTTGGAATTCAATGGGTGTGTGGTATGGGAGCGGTTTAAGTCTGAGGTTTTAAGAAGTCAACTTATTTTTATTATTTCTGTTATGATTACGACTGATATTAAGTAACAAATAGCATTGGTTCAAACCAGCTAACTGATGCATAAGAAGAGATTTGGTTATGGATGAAAGGATAAAAAACTTAGACACTCCTAAGAAATGTGAGATTTTTGCTAAAAATGCTTTGAATGCAGGCAGAGAAGATTTGGTAAAACAAACAAAAGAACGAGCTATTCACTTAAAAGCTGAAAACTATGGTGCTGAAACGTCGGCAGAGAAAGAAGCTATAAAAGCAGTCTATGCTTATGAAGAGGTGCTAAGTGCCAAAAATGGTAAGAAAACACGCGCATCTAGAACTTGGCCAATGATTCAAAAATACGGAATAATTAATGCTGTCGAGCGCGCCGTTGATCGTAAATCTGAGACAAAAGGTTATACCGCATTATTAGAGATGGGCTTGGAAGCCTATGCTTTCGAAGCAGTAATACTTCGCTATCCTGAACTGTTTTCCGACAGTGCTGTAGAAATATCTCAACGACGAATGAGCGAGTGGAAAGAAAATGTTTAGAATAAACACAGTTTTAACTTAGTTGGAGAGTTATGCATGCAAATAGATTTGGCAAATTGGATATCTGTGTTTATAGCTTTAATAGCAACGGCCTCAGCTGCCATAACTTATGCGGTCTACCGTTCGTCAACCGATCCAGAAGTTATTGTTTATGTAGATACAGATAAAAAGCGACCATCACTTATTATTTTAATTATTGAGAACATAGGTAAAGGGCCAGCAGAAAATATAAGTTTTGAAACGTCTAGAGATTTACCTGAAAAAGCTTTCACTATAGAAGAACCTCAGAGCATGCCAAAAACAATGATATCTGGGCCTATCGTAGATGGAATTCCTTTCTTAGCCCCTAACCAAAAAATTATTATTTCTTGGGGGCAATATGGAGGGTTAAAAAAATATATTGGAGGTAAGAATATTATAGTTAAAGCTAAGTACAGAAGAGCTAATTCTATGACTTGGTTTAATAGATCATCGAGTTCGTCTCAGCTTTTCGTTGAAGCATTTCACGGAACAGATATTTCTGATTCAAACTGGGATAAGAAGATTTCAGAAAGTTTAATAAAAACTAATGAGCAATTACAAAATATTGATAAAGCAATTAAAAAATTAGGTTCAGGGGAAAGCTAGAATTTGCTCACAAGCACAGACCCTACACACAAGTTACCATTAGCCTTATTCCTATTAGTAGAAACGTGTATATTATGTTAGCAAATTCTACACTACTACTAACCTACCCAAAATCTTCCCTCAGAATAGCCGCCATATTACGCTCAGCAAGCCCCGTAATAAACACATACGGATTGACGCCAGCGCTACCGGGGATTAATGCGCCATCTTGCACGTAGATATTTTCGTGCCCTTTGACGCGTCCAAATTCATCAGTCGCCAAGCCTAACACACAACCGCCAAGCGGGTGATAGCAGAAGTTATCGCCGAAGCCTTTGGTAAATAATAAGCTTGAAGTAGAGCCACCATTTACTTTGGCGAGTCTTTCGATCAGCTCTTTAGCAGCGTTCACCGAATACTCATTTTGCTCGCGTTTCCAGTTAAGTTTGACGGTTTTAGTGGCGTTATCATAGTAATAGTTACCGCGTTCTGGATTGTCAGTGATGGCGAGATAGAGCGTTGTCCAAGTCTCAAGTCCTAATGGTAATGGCGCGAGTTCAGCAAAGATTTTATACTTTGAGCCGCCTCTATCGCCGTCCCACATATTGATACCTTTGACCGGAATGGTCGATTGGGTGGTGCCCGCGGCGTGGACGAAATTGCGCCCAGTCATGATGTTACCGTTTGGGCCCCAATGCTGGCCAATATGCTCGTTTAGCTTAGTAAGCTTGCCTTCCGCTTGGCTTTTTAATAATAGCTCTGAGGTGCCCGTACTGCCAGCATTAAGGAAGAGCTTATCGCAAGTGTAATGCTCAACTTTATCGATGCCGCCCGTGGTATTGAGGACATGAACTTCTAATCTGAGTCGCTCATTCTATGAGTCGGCGACTGATGCAGAATGTTTACAAGCCTTTATGGCGCTATCACGCCTTGAAGGTATCATTCCGGCTTTAGAGTCGGCGCACGCCATTGCCTATGCGATGAAAATCGCCAAAGATATGTCAGCGGATGAGACGATTTTGGTCAATTTATCAGGGCGCGGCGATAAAGATATTGATTTTATTTTGGATAAGGTAAAGCTATAAAAAATCTGCAAGCAGTATAAAAAAACAACAGCTCTCAAGCGTGTAACCAGTTATCATCGTGGTTTTTTTAACGTCTAACGCTTGATAGGATTCACCCATGTCCAACCGCGACCTCATTATTTTTATGACATTGTCCTTTATGTGGTCGCTGTCCTTTATTTTTTACCGTATCGGCGTGCCAGAATTTGGCTCGCTAGCATTTGCCAGTTTGCGCGTGGTGCTAGCTGGCTTGACCATGCTGGTTTTTGTCTTAATCAGCCCAAAAAACAGGGAGGGCATACGCGATAACTGGAAAGTGCTCACGCTGGTGGGACTATTTTCTGCCGCCATCCCCTTTATGCTGTTTGCTTTTTCAGCGCGCTCGGTCAATGCTGGGGTGTTGGCGGTGCTTAATGCGTCTGTCCCGATGATGAGCGGCTTTATCGCCAGTACCTTTTTTAAAGACAGACTGTCAAAAAAACAAATTCTCGGCTTAATCATTGGCGTTATCGGCGTGATTATTTTGATGAGTGAGAACTTATTTGGTAGTCAAAGTGCTTCTTCTGAGTCGTCATTATTACCAATGGGCTACGCTTTATTTGCCTGTGTTGGTTACGCGGTCGGCGCCAATATCACCCGCAACTATTTATACAACGTCTCGCCGGTGGCGATTACCGCAGGCTCGCTTATCATCGCCAGTATAATTATGCTGCCGATAGCGGTGTATGAGTTTCCCTATGGCAAGACCATTAGCCTCACTGCTTGGACGTCAGTGATTTGTATCGGCGTCTTTTCTACCGCCATCGCGCTGATTTTTATGAATCAACTCATCAAAAGTATCGGTCCGATGCGCGCGACCAGTATTACCTTAGTGATTCCGATTTTTGCCATTATTTTAGGCTATCTGCTGCTTGGTGAAGCTTTAGACACGCCAGCGATTATCGGTTCAATGGTGATATTGTTTGGTACTTATCTGTCGTTAGAGCTGTCTATTAAAAAGATGCTTAAATCCTAAGATATTGCTTTTTTCTAATTGATAAATAGCCTTTTAATAAATGCCACTTATTTAGCACCTTCTGCCATGATAAGTTGAATGGGAAAGGTAATAATGTCAAACGCCTTGGCAAGTGGCATCAGCGTTTTAAGCCTTTTTTCTTCTGCTAATGCTTTGTCCGGCTGATACGTATAAAACTTTAGCGTGGTCGGTTGCGGCAAGCGATAGGTAAGCGTCTCGATATTTTTCACCGCCGGTGCCACTGTCACAGGAAGGGGTAACACCGGGACCAGCGACTGATGAAGTTGCCTTACCACTAGCGGGCAAGACCGAAGTGAAGATGCCGCAGTCGGTCAATTTCGATTTCCAAACCAGTCTGAGTGAAAAGTATCAGCTATTAGGAATGGTTAACGCCCGCTGGGTAGATTGGAGTAACTTTAATGTTGCCCCGCCTTTAGCGACATTATCTACACAAGAGCCTTTGGCCGCCTATAAAAAAGATGGTTACGCGGTTGAGGTGGTATTGGGTAAGCAGTTTAATCCAAAAGTTTCAGGCGAAGTACGTGTCGGATATGACCACGGTACTGGTGCGCCGCTCAGTCTATTAGGACCTTATGACTCTATCAAAAGCTTGGGATTAAGCGCGCAATACAAACTGACCGAGCAGCTGAGTGTGTCTGCGGGCGGTCAGTATATGTGGTTTGAAGGCGGTCCAGTCGATACTAAGGTTGATGGTCGGGTAGCCAATATTGACGATGGAACTGGCTACGCGCTTGGTATGAAATTGGGTTATTATTTTTAAAAATTGACTGAGATTGTTTGTTAAAAATAGCTCATATTAGTGCTGATAGAAAATAGAAAAAATCACTAACTTAAAAGCAGGTGCTTTTTTTATTACTAAATTTTAGCAAAAATTAATGATTCTATTAGCTTAACACCCTTATAAGGTCACATAAATAATAGCGTTTAAAAGGTTGGAAATATACTTGCGTAGGTGTTTTTGTTTGTAAGTATTACTTGGAATCGCGGTATCTACCCTTATAAAGAACTCGGCTGATAAATGGCTGTCTTAACAATTAGCATGGCTATTTATCAAAGCTCAATAACTCTTATAAATCTATTTTATAACAACAAACAAGGCTCCTCATGGCACACGATACCTTATTCGAACCCGTAAAAATGGGTACCCAAACTCTAAAAAATCGCATCTTTATGGCTCCCTTAACCCGCTTACGCGCGGTCGAGCCGGGCGATGTTCCTACGGCACTAGCCAGTGAATATTACGCACAGCGTAGTGGTGCAGGATTGGTCATTACCGAAGCGACGCAAGTGTCTTTTCAGGCAAAAGGCTATGCTGGCGCGCCCGGTATTCATACCGAAGATCAGACGACGGCGTGGAAAACCATCGTTAATAATGTCCATGCCAAAGGCGGCAAGATTGTCGTCCAGCTATGGCACACCGGTTTGGTTTCACACGAAAGCGTCCAACCTGATGGCAAAGCGCCTATTTCGGCGTCTGATGTTCATGTGGGCGTGCGCACGACATTGCGTGACAGTAATAATCAACCGATACGCGTTGAATCTACAACTCCGCGTCCAGCCACGCTTGAGGAAGTAAAGCAAGTTATCGCTGACTTTGGGCTTGCGACTAAGAACGCTAAAGAAGCAGGATTTGATGGCGTAGAAATTCATGGCGCGCATGGTTATCTGTTGCATCAGTTTTGGGTTGAGCAAACCAACCAACGTGATGATGAATATGGCGGTAGCCGCGAAAACCGTGCGCGTTTGACCCTTGATGTTATCGATGCTTGTGTTGCTGCATGGGACGCTGACCATGTTGGTATTCGCATCTCACCGCTTGGTACTTTTAATAATGTTGAAGCAGGCTACCATGAAGACGAAAATATTTGGCTTATTGAGCAAATCAATAAGCGCGGGCTGATGTATCTGCATCTATCTGAGCCTGATTGGGCTGGTGGTACGCCTTATAGCACCGAATTCCGTCAGCGCGTTCGTGACGCTTTTGGGCAAATGATTATTGCTGCTGGTGGTTATACTCCTGAAAAAGCGGAGCAGAATATTAAGGAGGGCTATATCGATGCGGTGGCTTTTGGTCGTGATTATATTGCCAATCCTGACTTAGCTGAGCGTATCCGCCAAGGCGCGCCGCTCAATGAGCAACATCCGCAAACCTTCTATGGCGGCGGTACAGAAGGATATACCGATTATCCTTTTTTAAAACAAGCTTAAATATTATCGGATAGCCATTTTAAATTGGCTTTATCGATTTAAATAAAGTGATAATGAATAAAAAGCCACCTTGCTAACAATAGTAAGGTGGCTTTTTTAATGGGTAATATTTAGCTATTTACCAAAGTTACCCGTTTGGTAATCACGAAACGTTTGTTTTAACTCCGCTTGGGTATTCATGACAAAAGGACCATAGCCTACCACTGGTTCGCCGATCGGCTCACCGCTTAATAGTAATAGTTTAACCGTACTTGGTGCTTGCTTATCACCAGAAAGCTTATCATCAGCTGGCTTGGGGTACGTCAACTTAATACTATCGCTTACCTGCATTGCTGATTGTCCATTGTCGAAATCAATAATAGCGATATCAGTAACAGTCGGCGCTGTAAACTGAATCAGACTGCCTGCGCTTACTGACTTATCATTAACTAGTAGCGTGCCTTCTTGTACCAATATCATGATGTTATGATTGCTTGGCACTTGCAGCGTCGTTGAGCCAGCGCTATGCAAAGCGATATTCCACATATTGATTGGCGTAAAGGTACTTGCTGCGCCTTTAGTGTCTTGCCATTCACCAGCAATAATTGCCGCTTGACCAATAGCATGTCCATTTTCAATATTGCTTAAATCGACGATAGGCAAATCAGCGCGTTTTAGCGTTTGATATTTAGGCGCGGTCAGCTTATGGGCGCTTGGCAAATTGACCCATAATTGCCCCATGCTAAAAAGTCCACCACGGCGGCTAAAGTCGGGCGAGTGGAATTCTTCGTGCATAATGCCGCGCCCTGCGGTCATCCATTGCACATCACCTTCTTTGATGATGCCACAACCGCCAGCCGAATCGGCATGGCTAATCTCTCCTGCGTAGGCAATCGTCACCGTTTCAAAACCCTTATGCGGATGCTGCCCGATACCGTGCGGCTCATTCTCATGGTTTGGATTTGGCGCAAAGGTGGTCGGCTGACCATAGTCCAATAATAAAAACGGATCGGTATGCTGATAATTAAAATCAGCTTCGTTATCTAAATGATTAAACAAAGTTTTGACATAAAAACCATCACCGACCCAATGCGGTGCTTTATCGTTATGAATATGTTTGATGGCGCGCATTGCATACCTCGTCAGCCTAACTGTATTAAAGAATACTTATTTATTTCACTGCCATTCTTTAACAGGAATGAAATGCCTACTCTTAAGTAATTCTAAATCCATAAGGGTTTATATGGTGGTTATATTCAAAATAGTCAAATAATTAGTGTTTTTAAATTTGCATCGCTGGCGTTTGAAAGGCTAGCGTTTGAATGCTTACT
Organism: Psychrobacter sp. M9-54-1; assembly: GCF_016613355.1. Classification (NCBI taxonomy): domain Bacteria; kingdom Pseudomonadati; phylum Pseudomonadota; class Gammaproteobacteria; order Moraxellales; family Moraxellaceae; genus Psychrobacter; species Psychrobacter sp. M9-54-1. The sequence continues at coordinate 11,937 of NZ_JADGFW010000013.1, forward strand.
GTTTAAATGCTTACTGTTTAAATGCTTATCGTTTAAATTAAGGGTCTGTCTTAACATCAAACCACTTCGCCGCAAACAAAACCACTGGCCCACGCCCATTGAAAGTTATAGCCGCCAAGCCAGCCGGTGACATCGAGCACTTCACCGATAAAATATAGGCTATCTTGATATTTGCTTTGCATGGTCTTTGACGAGACTTCATCGGTTGTGATGCCGCCGCGTGTGACTTCAGCGGTTCGATAGCCTTCAGTGCCAGACGGTTTTAGCTGCCAGCTGTTCAGCGTCGTGCCAAGCTCTATCAAGCGCTCATCTTTAATATTGGCAAGTTCGGTGTCTTTGATATCGTCCCACAAATGCGTTTGTAGCGCTGCCAGCAGTTTTTTCGGCAAAGCATTGTTGGTATTGTCTGCCAAGACCGTGCGGATAAGCTGGCGCGGGTGCGATTTTTTATGAGTTAGCAAAAGCGCCGTTATATCTATTTCGGGTAGCAAATTGATAGTAATGGTTTCGCCAACATGCCAATAGTTGGACAGTTGCAGCATAGCTGGGCCCGACAGGCCGCGGTGAGTAAAGAGCAGCGGTAGCTTAAAGGAGATGCGCTCATTACTGGCAATCACCGGCAGACTGATACCGGCAAGCGTGCGAATCAGCTCACCCGTTTTATCGGTAAAGGTAAAGGGCACAAGGCTGGCATCAGTTGCAACTAACGTATGACCAAACTGTTGTGCCAGCTCGTAACCAAAACCGCTCGCGCCTAGCGTTGGAATCGATAAGCCGCCCGTCGCTACCACGAGCGATTCGCAGCGATAGCTGGTTTGCGGCAGCTTACTTTGATTGCCGTTATTTTTTCTCTCTTGTTTTTCTTTTTTACTCAGGATTTTACTGGTAATTAATTCAAAGCGAGATCTCTTATTATTCTCATCAGTCTTTACTTGTTCGATGTGGGTATTGAGCTTGACTTGCACGCCCACAGCAGCGCATTCATCAAGGAGCATGGTTAAAATATCTTGCGCCGAATCATCACAAAATAGCTGCCCGTGCTCGCGCTCATGGTAAGGAATTTTATGCTGCTCAACCATAGCAATGAATTCCCAGCTCGGATAACGGCTGAGCGCGGATTTACAAAAATGGGCATTACTACCGATAAAGTGCTCGGGCTCGACGAAGTAATTGGTAAAGTTGCAGCGCCCGCCACCTGACATCAGGATTTTTTTACCGGCTTTATTGGCATGGTCGAGCACCAAGACGCGGCGACCACGGCGACCCGCAGTCAGCGCACAATATAACCCCGACGCCCCAGCGCCGATGACGATGACATCGTAGTGATTGTGTGCTGCTGCATTGCGCGGGTTTTCCATGATGATAGGTTCCAAAAAGCGCTAAGCTTTAAAAAAAATAGAAATAAAAAATCGTAAAACTAAAAAGTAGCCGAATGCGGCGTCTTAATCATAAAGGGTAGCTATTGTCCATGTTTTATAGCAGGTTACAAGGATTAAATAATTTTGCTCAGTCAACTTATAAAAATCGCTACCCATGATTAAGTATACAGCTGTGCAGCGAAATTGTTGTGTTTTGCGCTCGACGTCTTGCAACGACGCGGCTTATTTGTCAAACTAACTTAAGTGTCAGACATTATGGAAGATGACTCTTATCACTTGTATAGGCCACCGTTTGCCGTTCATATTTAACGCAAGCCGTTTAATGATAGTTGCAACGACAGCCGTTACAAGTCAGAATAATTAAAAAAGGATGACTACGATGACTCAAAAATCATTTCCTATCGCGGCTGAGTTTGTCGCCGCTGCCAATACTACCGCCGAGCAGTACACCAAAGAATACCAACAATCTATCGCGTCACCTGAGGCGAACGATGCCTTTTGGGCCAAGCGTGCCGAGCTGATTGATTGGATAAAAAAACCCACCAAAATCAGCGACGTCAGTTATGACTTAGAAGATTTTCATATCAAATGGTATGAGGATGGTGAGCTTAATATTTCAGTCAACTGCCTTGATCGCCATGTCAAAAATCACCCTTATAAGCCTGCTATTATTTGGGAAGGTGACCATCCATCGCTGCACAAAATTATCTCATTTAAAGAGCTGCACGAAGCGGTGTGTCGTCTCGGGAATGCCATGCGCAAACTTGGGGTCAAAAAAGGCGACCGCGTCACTTTATATATGCCAATGATACCAGAAGCGATGGTCGCCATGCTGGCGTGTACACGCATTGGCGCAGTGCATTCGGTGGTATTTGGCGGTTTTTCTGCCGAGAGTTTGGGCAATCGCATTATCGACAGCCAATCAAAATTGGTCATTACCGCCGACGAAGGTATTCGCGGTAATAAACGCACGCCGCTCAAAGCCAATGTTGACCGTGCGTTAGACATGGATGGCACCGATAGCGTGACCAATGTCGTGGTCGTCCATCGTACGGGTAACTCTGTGCCGATGAGCGGTCGCCGCGATGTCTGGTATCACAGTTTGGTCGATGGCGAATCAAAGCATTGCGAGCCTGAAATCATGAATGCCGAGGATCCGCTGTTTTTATTATATACCTCAGGCTCTACCGGTAAGCCAAAAGGCGTGCTGCATACCACTGGCGGTTATATCACTTATGCGCTTTCGACCTTCCGAGATGTGTTTGATATCAAAGAAGACGATGTCTACTGGTGTACCGCCGATGTCGGCTGGGTGACCGGTCATACTTATGCCACTTATGCACCGCTTGCTAATGGGACGACGACGGTCATGTTCGAGGGCGTACCAGAGTATCCAACCTGGGCGCGTATTGGACATATTATTGATAAACACCAAATCACGATTTTATACACGGCACCGACGGCCATCCGTGCGATGATGAAAGAAGGCGATACCTTTGTCCGTGAATCTGACCGTTCAAGTTTGCGCTTGCTTGGCTCCGTTGGTGAACCGATCAATCCAGAAGCGTGGGATTGGTATTACAATGTCGTTGGCGGCGGTAAATGTCCGATTGTCGATACGTGGTGGCAGACAGAAACCGGCGGTATCTTACTGGCGCCAATACCGGGTACTGTCGATATGAAACCGGGTGCGGCGATGAATCCGCTATATGGCATCGAGCCGGTCGTCGTCGATGCTGATGGTCATGTCTTAGAAGGTGCGGCAGAAGGTAACCTTGCGATTAGTGGCGGCTGGCCGGGGCAGATGCGTACTATTTATAATGATCACGAGCGCTTTTTAAAAACCTATTTCACAGAATATCCGGGCTATTACTTTACTGGCGATGGTGCGCAGCGTGACGAAGACGGTCACTACTGGATTACCGGACGCGTGGATGATGTGCTCAATGTTGCCGGGCATCGCTTGGGCACGGCAGAGATTGAAAGCGCGGTGGTTGCGCACCCAGCAACGGCTGAAGCAGCGATTGTCGGTATGCCGCATGACATTCGCGGTATGGGGGTTTGTGCCTTTATCATTCTAAAATCGGGCGAAACCGCAACGGATGCTTTAAAATCTGAGCTCAATCGCCACGTGCGTGCGGAGATTGGCCCGATTGCCAACTTGGATGCTATTTATATGGTGGATGTCTTACCCAAGACGCGCTCTGGTAAAATCATGCGCCGTATCCTGCGAAATCTTGCCGCAGGGCAATATGTTGGTCTGGGCGATTTATCGACCCTTGCTGATAGCGCTGTCATCAATGAGCTGATTGACGTGGTCAAAGCGGAACGCGGAGAGTAAAGAGTATGATTCGTTAATTGGATATACTAAAAGAATATGCACTAAACTAATTTTTCCCTTCTTTAAAAGCCATACTATCGTAAATATTATGGCTTTTTTACGTAGAGGTTATTGCTATTAGCGCGCTTTAAAGTTTCAATAACTTTTGTTTTTCTCCATATTTACAAGGTTTACCGTCATTATGCTGAACTCTTCTTTGCAGCCTACGCCGATATCAGCGCCAAAAATTGCCATTATCGGTGCTGGCTTAACGGGACTATTTACTGCCACCTTATTAGAGCGCGCTTCTAGCCAAATGAATGAGCAGAAAATTAATGACAAATCCTCAATACCAGAAATCACTATTTTTGAGAAATCACGCAGCGTCGGGCGTCTAGCAACACGTTACCGCAGCGATAGCCTTACTGATAAAAACTGGCAATGGGCATTTGGGGCGCAGTTTTTTACCGCCAAGAGCGCAAGCTTTCAACAATTTATTGAACCGTGGTCACAGACAGGTTTGCTACAGCCATGGTGCGCGCAAGTAGTGAGCTTAACGCCAATGTCGGCAAATAATCAGAAACCCGATATTCACTTCAAAGAGCAATGGGGCAGTACGCAAGCGCGTTATATCAGCACGCCAAAGATGACCAGTTGGGGACGAGCATTGGCTGATGAATTGCAGCATAGCACCATTAAGTTTAACACCCGCGTCGCGCCATTATCTCAATATAAGCAAACGCCAAATAGCAACATCAATAATAAAACTAACGACAAAACCAGTGAAAAAACCAGTAATAAAACTGAGCTATTCGATGAAAATAGCAACAGTCTTGGTCATTTTGATTGGGTGATTTGTACCGCGCCAAATGGCCAAGCAGTCGAGATTATGGCTGATAGCGGTTTTAGTGAATGCGCAAAAATCACTGAGCCAAAAATGCAGGCGTGCTATAGCTTAATGCTTGGTTGGAATGAGAACCAACCATTACCTGAGGCGCTAAGCCGTTTAGACACAGCGTGGGATGTGGCTTATGTACAGGATTCTATCATTGATAGAATATTTATCGAACATCATAAACCTGAGCATCATACGCTATTACCCAGCATGACCATTCATGCGCGCAACGACTGGTCAGAGCAGCACGTCGATGACGATATCAATACCATAAAAGCAAAGTTGTTAGAAGCCGCTCAGCGAGCATTAAACTGGAATGCGGAGAGCGCGCCAAGCCAAGTTGATTGTCACCGTTGGCGTTACGCCGCGACCGTAACCGCTTCTCATAAAGAGCAGTTAGGAGTATTGGTTGATGATAAGCAACAATGGATTGTCAGCGGCGATTGGTGCGGACAAGGTAATATCGAAAGCTGCTATCAAATGGCGGCGCAGACGGTGACAGCGATGGTTTAATTTACAGATAATAAAGGCTTTAAGGAATTAAACTTAGACGTATTACATCATAATAAATTTGAATTTATATAGATCATTAACTTATAGGCAAAAAAGAGCCCACGAAGGAGGTGTCGTGGGCTGAGGAAAACTTATCATGCGACCGAGCTACTACTGATTAACGAGCCACAAGTAAATTGATCAAGATTTATTATTGTTAATATAAAGATGATGACAAAATCTATGATTTCAAGAAATTATCACGTCTGCTTACAATTTCCAGTGTACAACTGTATTTATTCCTCAGTCATCATAACTGAAATTGGTCGATTTACCTAGCTTGCTTACATGTCATTACGTTTTGGTTTATTATCCGCCGATTATTGGCTAAAAACATTCATAACAAACATTTTGCTAAGGATTTTTTGCTCAAAAACACTTGCAATTGAGTAAAGCCAAAACCAACCGGCACAGAAGCATGACGACATGGCGGAAAAATGCTAAGCTAGCCACATTCTTATCGCTCACTATAAACTGGGTTTGTCATGACCGAGAGTACACCGCTGCACACACCAGAACAAAAACCGCTACCAACGCCAAACGACAGAAGTATCTTTAACCTACCCAACAATCTTACGATTGCGCGTATTTTAATGATTCCGCTGTTTGTGGCGATTGCTTATTGGCCACCCGCCATGGGAATTGGCATGCCAGCGATTTCGGACAATGTCATCGCGCGAGTAGGTATGAGCGAATTTAGCGACAGTTTGCTGCGCCATTTGCTGCTAACCGGTGTGTTTATTGTCGCCGCAGTGACGGATTGGCTGGATGGTTATTTTGCCCGTAAGCTTAACGTGGTCTCTGCTTTTGGGCGCTTCTTAGACCCAGTCGCTGATAAGCTCATGGTCGCAGCCGCACTGATTATCTTGGTACAATGGCATCCCAATATCATTATGGCGATTGCCGCGATTGTGATTATCTCGCGTGAAATTGCCGTCTCGGCGCTACGCGAGTGGATGGCGGAGCTTGGCAATCGCACCAGTGTCGCCGTTTCTTATGTTGGTAAACTCAAAACCACTTTTCAGATGATCGCCATAACTGTGTTATTGTTAAATTGGCAATCGCTTGAAATGATAGGGTATGTCTTGATGGTGGCGGCGGTAATTTTAACCTTATGGTCTATGATGATTTACTTAAGAGCGGCTTGGCCGTATTTAAAACAAAGCGGTTAGTATATAGAATAAATGCTATCAGTCCTTAAGTTTACATGCTTAAGTTTAAACCGCTCATAAACAAAAACGCCAGTCATGATAAGTGACTGGCGTTTTTTATTTATCATAGTTTTAAGTGTATTTAATGATCAAATAATTACAACTCAATAGAGAAATTTTCCCCTAAGCTTTTTTCAATCGCTGTATCGGTAACTGCCGCCGCCGTCATTTTGACCGCGCTGGTAATGGCATTACCATTTGCCCAGTATTCCGCCCCATGCGGCACCACTTTAATCAGCTGTACCCTTGGATCTTCTTTGCCTTGCTCAAAATAGGCGTTATACATAACCGACCATAGTTCATCGAGTTTTTCCGCATCCTCAACCAATTCAGCAGTACCAGAAATAGATAGATACCTATCATCACCTTTAGATGTATAAGCCAAATTTACTTCCGCATTTTGTTTAATGTTATCAACAGTCTCAGATGGCGTGTGTCCGATAAACCAAATTTCTTTGGCGCCAATGCTGGTTTCGGTGGTATTCATCGGGCAAGAGTGCAGATGGTCTTCGCCATTGCGTGTGGTCATCATGGTATATTTAATATCTTTTACCATCGCTTGGATGGTATCCATTTGCGCTTGTTTACTCATAATAGTTATCCTTTACTATTGAAATAGGCAGTTTGAGTTTCAGGTTTAAAAGTTTAAAAGCTACCGGCAGATAATTAATGAATCATTAATAACTCTTAGCCGATGACTCGTTATGTGTGCAATCAGTTATTAATATAATAAAGTTGCTTAATAAAACGATATAGCTGCTCTGTAATACGCTGTGACGCTTTGTAAGCTTTAAGGTTTTGATTAAACAAAAAAACGCCAGTAAATTAATAATTTACTGGCGTTCAAATAGATGTCTTATTTTTTGTTTTTTATTATTAAGACAGCAAAACTTACAGAAAGCGAGGTTATAGAGAGACGGAGAAAGTCTCGCCTAAATCTTCAGCAGTTTTACCTTCTTGCACCGCTGCAGTTGCCATTTTAAACATATTGACCACTGAGCTACCGCTAATCCAGCACTCGGCACCATGTGGTACCACTTTAATCAATTGGACGTTTTCATCTTCTTTACCTTCAGCGAAAAAGGCGTTATAAACAGGCGACCATAGCTCATCTAACTTGTCTTTATCGGTTGATAATTCAGCGTTACCACTGATAGAAACGTAATTCTTTTCATCTTGAGTAGCGTATGTTAATCCAATTCTTGCATCGTTTTGAATGTCTTTGACGACGTCTGAGGTTTTATCACCGATAAACCAAATTTCTTTGGCAGCGACATCCGCTTTATTAGTGGTCATCGGCCAAGCATGAATGTCACCTTTTTTATTGGTAGTACTCATCATAGCAAATTTTACGTCTTTGATGATTTCTTGAATTTTCGCGATATGCTCTTGGTTACTCATTAGGTTTATCCTTTTATCATTATAGCAAGTGGTTCTTTGTTTAACTTATGGTTGCTTATTAATCATTCAGTTTAGACAAGCCAGCGCCGTTTATAATAATTTTTATGAGCAGGTTATAGATATAGTTTTAAAGCTCTTTATATTTATTAGCTTGTTATAAGGCGCTTAACTCATCGCAACTGCCAACTAGAATAGCGATTATCACTCTCTTATTTATATAGGTCGCCAGTAATGCGATGTGAGTGTTTGTAAGGTTTACAAGAATTAGGTAAAAATTGTGACGCCAGCTGAGCAATATTTCTCTGACGAAAAGTTTTTTATCTTGGTTTTGACCTGCTTATTACAGGGCTTCTTGTTATAATACGCAGACCATTTACTTTGCATGGCAGAGATGCCTTGATCTTACGGATTATGCCTTTATGATGACCATCGCCGGACAACCGTTTCTTACCGATTTTCAGACGCAGCAACTCATCAGTCAGTTTCAGCAAAAAACCGAGCTAAATGTCAGCCAGATTCATACTCAGCAGGTTTATGTGTTATCGCGCGACCTCGTAGGTGATGAGCAGAAAAAAGCGCTGGATTTGTTTGGGGTGCATGCCGATATTCAACTTGCCACCCCTGAAGACAATCAAATACAAGTGATCGTCGGTCCGCGTTTTGGGACGATTTCGCCGTGGGCCAGTAAAGCGACCGATATTTTTAATAACTGTGAAATTGAGATTAAACGCGTCGAGCGCGTTATCGTTTATACCCTAACGATTGACGCAAAAGCAGACGGTGAATTGAGCGCGACCAATAACACGTTATCTAAAGCCGCTGAGCAATTATTGTTTGACCGTATGACCCAAAGCCTAGTTTATGATTTAAATGACGTAAATAAGCTGTTTGATGATGAACAGCCAGCGTCGCTTAATCGCATCGATGTCATCGGTCAAGGTCAATCAGCACTAGAGAATGCCAATAAAGAATTTGGTTTTGCCTTGTCGAGCGAAGATATCGACTATCTAATGAATGCCTACGTTAATGAGCTAAAGCGTAATCCAACTGACGTTGAGCTGATGATGTTTGCACAGGCCAACTCAGAGCATTGCCGTCATAAGATTTTCAACGCTGAATGGACAGTCGATGGTGTAGTACAGCCAAAATCCCTATTTCAGATGATTAAAAATACTTATAAAGCCAATCCACAAGGTATTTTGTCGGCTTATAAAGACAACGCCGCGGTGATGGCTGGTGCTAAGGGGCTGCGTTACTACCCAGTGCCGACAGATGCCACGGATGCAAATTCTGCCCATCCTTATGGCTTTCATAAAGAAGAAATCGATATCTTAATGAAAGTTGAAACCCATAACCATCCAACGGCGATTGCGCCTTATGCGGGTGCAGCGACAGGTGCAGGCGGTGAGATTCGTGATGAAGGCGCAACGGGACGTGGCGGTAAGCCAAAAGCCGGTCTGACGGGTTTCCATGTATCACATCTGCATATTCCAGAGCTTGCGGAAAAATGGGAACACTCGGGGCAAGTAAGCACAAAGGACTATGGAACGCCCGATCGTATGGCCACCAGCCTTGAGATTATGACCGAAGCACCACTTGGCTCAGCCAATTTCTCGAACGAGTTTGGTCGTCCAAACCTATGCGGGTATTTCCGTAGTTTCCAATTAGACACTTCAGCAGCAAAAGATGGCAGCCAAATGCGCGGCTATCATAAGCCCATCATGCTGGCAGGTGGTTACGGTAACATCAAACGTAACCTAATAGAAAAAAATGCCATTCAACAAGGTGATCTCTTGATCGTTCTTGGCGGCCCTGCGATGCAAATTGGGTTGGGCGGCGGCGCAGCATCGTCTGTTGATAGCGGCGAGTTAGATGAAGGCTTGGACTTCGCTTCTGTGCAGCGCGATAACGCCGAGATGGAGCGTCGCTGCCAAGAAGTCATCGATCGCTGCTGGGCCTTAGCTGGGAATGATGTCGATGCAAGTAACAACAGCGCGGACGGTAACCCAATCGTCTCATTACATGACGTTGGTGCAGGTGGTCTATCAAACGCCATGCCAGAATTGGTCAATGACCACGAGATGGGCGCCCATTTAAACCTGCGTAAAATCCCATCGCTAGAAGCGGGCATGTCGCCGATGGCGATTTGGTCAAACGAAGCGCAAGAGCGGTATGTGCTAGCGATTCGCCCAGAGAGTAAAGATCAGTTTGATGCCATCTGTGCGCGTGAGCGTTGCCCGTATGCTATCTTAGGGGAAGCGACTGAAATACGTCAGCTTATCGTTGATGATGAATTGTTAGACGCGCAGCCAGTCGATATGCCGATGCAAGTATTGCTCGGTGGTACGCCGCAGATGCAGCGTAGCTTTAATCGTCAAGACAATGAATTGCCGCCGCTTGAGCTTAATGACTTTAATTTAGCTGAATCTATCAAAGATGTGCTGCGTCATCCAACCGTTGCGAGCAAATCATTCCTCATTAGCATCGGTGACCGCTCAATCACTGGTATGGTTGTTCGCGATCAGTACGTCGGTCGCTATCAAGTGCCGGTTGCCGATTGCGCCGTTACCGCGTCTGGTTTATTAGCGCTAGATGGTCAGCCGATGAGCGGTGAAGCGATGAGCGTTGGTGAACGTACGCCTGTTGCCCTTATTAGCCCAAAAGCTTCTGCACGCTTAGCCGTCGGTGAAGCGATTACCAATATTGCTGGTGCGCGTATTAATCAGTTATCTGATATCACCATGTCAGCGAACTGGATGGCAGCCTGCGGCGATGACAATGAGGACGCTGCATTGTTTGACGCTGTGTATGCGATCGGTGAAGAGCTATGCCCAGCACTCGGTATAGCGATTCCTGTTGGTAAAGACTCGCTATCGATGCGTGCTAATTGGACGGATAGCAACAAAGACGGCAGCAAAGATAAATCAGTCGTATCGCCAATGAGCCTCGTCATTACTGCTTTTGCGCCTGTTATTGATGTGGCAAAAACCTTAACACCTGAGCTAATCAATGGTGACAGCGCCTTCTACCGTGTTGATTTATCAAAAGGCAAACTGCGCCTTGGCGGTTCAATCCTTGCGCAAACAGCAAGCCAATTAGGCAATGAATGTCCTGACCTTGAAAAGCCAAGCGATTTAATAGACTTCTTTAACTTTATCCAAGCGGGTAATGCCCAAGGCGTCATCAGTGCTTATCACGATATTGGTGATGGTGGCTTGCTGGCGACGATTGCAGAGATGCAATTCACCAGTCGACAAGGTATCAAGCTGTCATTGGACGATAAAAATTTACTCGGTCAATTATTCAGTGAAGAGCTGGGCGCGGTCATTCAGGTCTTACCAGAAAATGTCGCTGCTCTTATGCAATTGGCAGAAGAATTTAACATCAGCGATATGCTCAGCCTCGTCGGTCAAAGCTGTGAGGAAGACAGCTTAATCATCCAAACGCCGCTACATATGGGCGATGATACCTTACGCTTTAGCCGTTCTGAGCTACAACAAGAATGGAGTCAGGTCAGCTATCAAATCGCCCGCCGCCGCGACAACCCAGCGTGCGTCCAGCAAGAGTATGACTTGATTAGCGATGCTAGCCATCAAGGTCTAATCGCTGCACCAAACTTTGACCTCAATCAAAAAGTGGAAGAGCCATATTTAGCTAGCCGTGAAAGCAAGCCAAGAGTCGCTATCCTGCGTGAGCAAGGCGTCAACGGTCAGACCGAAATGGCAGCAGGCTTTACCCAAGCGGGCTTTGAAGCGGTCGACGTCCACATGAGCGATTTACTTGAAGGTCGTATCAATCTACGTGACTTCGATGGTCTGGTCGCTTGTGGTGGCTTTAGTTATGGTGACGTCCTCGGCGCAGGCTCTGGCTGGGCGAACTCTATCTTGTTCCATGACGAATTGCGCATGCAGTTTGTGCGCTTCTTTGCCCGTCCTGATACCTTCTCACTCGGTGTCTGTAACGGCTGTCAGATGATGGCGCAGTTAAAAGATCTGATCCCAGGTGCGGAAAACTTTCCAAGATTTATTGCTAATAAATCGGCGCGATTTGAGGCGCGTACGGTCAACGTCAAAGTCGAGCGCACCAAGTCTATCCTATTCAAAGGCATGCAAGACAGCATCCTGCCAATCGCTGTTGCCCACGGTGAAGGCTATGCCACGCTGGACAATACCGAGATCGACGGTATGGCAAAACACGGTCAGCTCGCCATGCGCTTTGTCGATAGCCAAGGTCATCCAACTGAGACTTATCCGCTCAATCCAAACGGTTCGGTCGGCGGTGTCACTGGTCTGTGTAGCACCGACGGTCGCGTCACCATCATGATGCCGCACCCTGAGCGTACGCTACGTGCCTACAATCATAGCTGGAAACCAGAAGCATGGGATGAAGACGGCGCGTGGATGCGTATGTTCCGTAATGCGCGGGCTTGGTTGCGTTAAGCTGTTTTAGGGTATTATTTTAGACAGATGTTTTTTAAAATGAGAAGGTGGGCGCAAAGCTCACCTTTTTTTGTATTTGGGATTTGAGTTTTAAGAAGTAGGCGGAGCTATTCCCGCCTTCCGCTTGTATCTGCCAGTCTAGGCGAGGCGCTGGCTACGGTTTGGGTCGTCGCTTGCTCCGCGTCGCCACCCAAAACCTACCCATCGCAACTCGCCCAAACCAGCAGGATACCGCTACAGTCGGGGCTAGCGGCGACATTGTGTTCTTGATACTATCTATTGTGGTTTAGAGATTTCATCTTATAAAGACGCGATTTTTACTTTATTGAATTTACGTTACGGATACTATTTGGATGACAAAAATAATCGACTATATGAACGAGTTTCCTCTACCAATGAGCTGTGTACCGCTAACTTTGAAGTCGCTTCTTTCACAAAAAAGTATCGATATATCAGATAGTAAAATAAATGTAACCACCCGATTTGAAAAAAATCAGTATATGGATGGATATGAGTATCTGCATATGCTCATGGTTTGTATTCCTGAGAAAGATATTCAATCTCTTAAAGTGCTACCAGAAAGTACAGAGGGCACAGTCAAATCATCTACGCCAACTTGTGATGAAGTAGGTGGTATTTATCCAATTCAAACAAATGTGTCAGGATACGACTATATTGTCGCATCATGGGGCGATGGGTCACGTTATTCCTATAACTTAGCTGAAAAAGTGTGGATGACTTTAGGATTGTCACCAAGAGTTATAGGTAATGATGTACAAAAAATAATATATGATGATTTATCACTACCTATCATAGGGGTTAGCGAAGGAGATGTTGCTTCTGAATTTGAGTTTAATCTCAAGCGAGATGTTTATTGGACGATGCGAAATGATTATTTGAGAAAGTATTTATGGATGACGGGCTGTTATGGTGTGCGAGTTTTCTTCTATGAAGCATATATAGATGACAGTTCTGAAGTAAGACAATTAATAAATGGTAATAATCACTATAATGAAATTATTGGCAATGGCTGGGGTGAACTAGATATAAGTGAAGTTGATGGAAAAATACTATTACAGCTATGGGCATCAGTTGTAGCAGTTTCTCCAGTTTTATGTAGTGAACAGGATATTTATTCATTGATATGGCCAGGCGATTCACAGCCCATTACACGTAATCAAGTTAGAGATATTCGTAGTAATAAATACGCTTATTTAGATGATAGGTTTTTAGAAAAATATGAGAAAAATAAAGTTTTTAGTGCTGTACCTTTTAAAGTCCATAATGGTTTCTCCAGCTGTCCTTCATATAAAGGCCAATGGGGATTTCGAGATTGTAAGCGAGTAGGCAGAAATATAATCAAAGCTCCTTTCTATGAGCTATATAGAGGTATACCAGACCAAGAGGTTTATCACGCACACCAATATGCGATCTCAGAAGAAGAGTTTGTAGCTAGAGATAGTTCAGAAGAGCATATTGTTTCTAAAGTAGATAGACTATTACTACAGCTAATAGATTTGAGTGAGAACTTATCGAAACTTGTTAAAGCTACTAATGGTGAAATAATGCCTCCCACTGAGTTTAGTGAGTTTGAGCGTAGACTTTATGATGAAGAGGGCTTTAGGAATTTTCCGATTATCCAGCGTATGGCGCAAGTTACTCCGTTAGACATGTATCAGCAGGATTTTCTATCTCGTTGCAAAACCTTAAACGAAATTATAGTTAGATTAAAAGTAGGTACTTTAAAAAGGGTTTTACGAGCTCTAGGCGCACGTAAAGATGAAGTTGCTAACTTAAAAGGATTAAAAGTTCTTCAAGCTATTCTAAATATTTTAGAATATTTGAATGAACAACTTGAAGATAAAGATGCATTAGCTGGTTCAGCAAATATGGTAGAGTGGAAGAACGAAAACCCTACTATAGCCCCTCTATTTGTTAATAACGATTTAAGAAACAGTGAGTCTCATGAGTCGATAGAGGATGCTATAAATTTTCTTGAAAGAATAGGTTTTGATACATCTACGGTTAATAGTGGTTACGGTAAAGCTTTAGACTTCCTACTTGATGGAGTCATTAACTCTATTGAATCAATTAATCGTAATATCACAGATTTACTTAATCGTTAAGTTTTTAAATACTTGTTGGCCGTAACAAACAGCGGGCTATATTTGTCTTCATTTACATAAGAGTTCATCAAAATTATAAGAGTTCATCAAAATTAATCTAATCTTTGGCAGTTATCCAATTACTCATCCTCCGACCGATCATTAGCCTTCTTCTGAGCCTCAGCAATCAACTCATGAATCTTTGCGCTTTCTCTTAACACACAAGCCTCATAAGCCGACAGCTGCTCATGTTCTTGTTCTTTTTTTATTTCCTGTTCTTGCTCCTGCCTTGCTTTTTCTTCCAGATATTTCTGTAGCTCGTCTTGCTCATTTTTCTCGTTGTATTGTGAGTTGCTCATGGCTTATGTCTCCTACTATTTTTTTATCCATTAATAAAAGTCATCACGACCAGCATACTTCTTATTGAGTGCACGTAGTATCGCATACGTTTCTAAATCCAGCTCGCCCGTTGGCTGCTGCGGACGGAAATGCAATTGAAAGGCATACACGACATCGCGACTGGCTTTATCCCACGCGTCTGTGTCATTGATTTGATAACCATAATCGCGAAACGCTTGCTTAATCTCAGGTATCGTTGCCGTGGCAAACGCGTCTTGATTCATAAAGAACTGCTTATCAAACTCATCATACCAAGCCCCAATGCCGTACTCCTTATGCAGTCGCTCCCAAGGGAATTTAGCACCAGGATCGATTTTACGCGACGGTGCCATATCCGCATGACCGATGATATTCTTTGCTGAGATATTATATCTTTTCGCCAAGTCTTGTACCAGCTGCGCTACTTTTTGAATCTGAACCTCATTAAATTCGACATAGTGCTCATAAGGATGATAGTCGAGCGCACCGCTTTTTAAGGCGTCTCGATATTCAGGTTTGATGCCTGGGTTGACAATCTCAATGCCGATAGAGGTATCGTTGAGTATCGTTCTACCAGCAAAACCGCCATTGCCAGCATGCCACGCGCGTTCGCCCTCGGGCACTAAGTTATAAATTTTATTATCGTTATTATCCAAAATCAGATAGTGAGCGCTGACGTCACCAGTAGTCAAAAGCCTAATAGCGCGGGCATTATTACTCACCGTATAATGCAAAATAATGGTTTTGATACGCTCGCTTTTGCCCGTAGCTTGATAGGTTTCGCTATCGATGACGAAAGGCTCGCTGGACGCTATTTGGACATTATGAGTGGTCACGCAGCCAATTAGGGGCAGCGTTAAGGCACATGCGAATGCTAAAAAGATATTTTTTGCCATGAAATGCTCTGTATGAATAAGGGTGGGCGATGATGCTTAGCTTTATCTGATATTGATAGTAGATAGATAAGATTGAGATATTTTTAAAGCTTTTTAATCCTTGCGGATTTTCTTCGCCAAAACCGTTTTCCAACTGTCTTCCAAACATTCAATCGCCAGCCAAGGCTCGATAATCTCAGCGTCAAATTTCTCTTTTGAGTTTGATAATTGCCATAGCTTTTCAAGCGTCGCAAAAGGATAGGGGCGTTCGATGAGATAAACCGGCAAATCAGTGTGAATCATACCGTCACGTACGACTTCAAAATACCAGCCAGCAATACCTTGTTTGGTCACCCAAGAGGCAATATTAGGCACTTTATTAAACTGTCCAATTTGGTCATTGATTTTGTAGCACGGACGGCGCGGCTGTACAATGCGGAGTTGGACGCTGTCGTTATCGTTATTATCAGTATTGCCATATTGCCCACCGTATTGAAAAACATCACCGATACACACCGTCGACTCATCCATTGCAGGCAGACCTTTTACCGCCTCAGTCGTTAAGTTTTCACCTAATGTGCCAACGCGTACCTTTAGACCAAACTCAGCGTTAATTTTCTCATAGGTTGCGACTGGCAGTTGATGCACGGCCTTTAGCGGGCCGCCGTGATGGCGTCGGTCGGCTTGTTCATCAGTGCTCAGACCCATAAAATTCACCGCAACCGCTTCTTTGATGGGTGCTTTATCAATCGCGCTCATCTGCTCACGGGCAAATGGCATCGCTTTGCCAGCACGGACGCAGGTTAAATTGGCAATATGTAGCGGTAAAGGTTGATTGAAATCAGCGCTATTTTTTTGGCTAGAAGATGCTATTTGCTCTATGCTCATGGATTATCCTAATCGATAGGGATTTATTAGGCGAGTGGTTAACTCATTAGAGATGTTAAAGATGGCTATTATCTTAGCCTAATCGGGCATGTGATTATATGGCTTTAGCGATTTAACCTTTATCTGTACCAAATTTTAAACAAAAAAAGACCAGAGTTGACTCTGGTCTTTTTATAAAGCAGTGCTGTTAACAAACAAGATTATTTATTTTTATTACGGCGACCTGCGGTTTTCTTCTCACGCGGTACAGCGACCAGCTCAGCCAATTGATCAGGTGACGACCATAGGCCTTCTAAGTCATAGAACTCACGCGCAGCTGGCGTCATCATATGCACGACAACAGAGCCCAAATCAATCAGCGTCCAGTCAGAATCGGTACCGCCTTCACGGCCAAGTGGCATAAAGCCCGCTTGCTTAACTTCAGCGCCGACGCTGTCTGCCATCGCACGGACGTGGCGTTTTGAAGTACCGTCAGCGATGACGATGCGCTCCATCACGTCCGTTAGATTTTCTACGTTTAAAACAGTGATATTTTTTGCTTTCATATCGTCAAGCGTGTTTTCGACTACCGCTAAGCATTCTTTTAAGCGTTCTTCAGTCATGGTATTGGTCATAAATGGTCTTCTCTTCAATCATAAATATTAAAAATAAAATAGTAAATCATCACATTGCTTGCTCACGAGCCCTTGAAAAATAGGTAAATAGGCAGGTGTTTTTGCGGCAACATGGATAAAATAGGTAAAGTTAAACGTATAAGGCGATTTTAACGGAATTGAGCAGCAGAATATAGCTGATGGTCGATAATATATTGATAAACGGCAGGATTTAGCCATTTAGCGAACGAATTGGGTACAGTCGGGTTAATGATAGCATTTATTGGCTGTAAAGTTGCGTTTTGCGAACCTTGCTTGCGCAGCTGTTGACGTACTTGGGTGCTTGATATCGCCGCCACAGGGCGCGGGTCTATATAAATGCGTCCTTGAGCGGTGTTTTTCAAGTTACTGCTGGCTGTTAAAGATTTTAAAGCTGGCGCGACAAGGTCAGTAGCCGAGTCAGTGATGAAGTGTTGCAATGCTATGGGAAGCTGAGATTGCAGTGCAGTAAGGTTTGACGTTACTAAGTCTTGATTAATAAGCTTTTCTTGTGCAATAGTATTTTCATCATTATTAATAATAATAGGGTCATTTTCAGCAATGCTAAGCCGATTAAATACCCATAAATTGACATAATCGGTCAGAGCCAGACCATTTTTCCATTTATCCAAACTCTGCGCACTGTCCATACCCATGATAAATATCAGGCTATCGTGCGGGTAGCGCGCGCGTAAGGTTTTTACGCTATCAATGGTATAGACCGGCGGCGCTTGCCAGAGCTCAAGCTCATTGATTTTTAGCGGGGTATCTTTTATAGCCAGCTTTAGCATGGCTAGGCGGTGCTTAGGGTCGGTGCTGTCTGCTTTAAACGGCGAGCGCGCATTGGGCAATAATGACACCTGTAGCTCGCGCTGTTGATGCTTTGCTATTGGTAATAAACTTTGATAAACATACAGCGCCATTTGCAAATGACCATTATGCACAGGATCAAATGAGCCACCCAAATAGGCGCGAATGGCGGGTTTGGCGTTTTTCGTTAGGTGATAGTCTTTAGAATAAGCCATAAATAAATGAGCAAAAAGCGCTGCGAATGGACAGTGTCGTTAAGTGAACTATAGCATTATTGTCGAGCGCTCAGTAGGGTCGTATGTTTTAAAGCCCTAAAGATTTAACAAAAATAGCCAATAAAAAACCGACCATCATGATGATAGTCGGTTAAATGTAGAGCGATTAAGGATAACTGTAAAATATAAGCTGTAACGAGATTAAATCGCGTCGCTATGTGCTTGGATGGCGGTCAGGGCGATGGTATAAATAATATCATCGACCAACGCACCACGCGATAAGTCATTAACGGGCTTATTCAAGCCTTGCAGCATCGGTCCGACACTGACCACATTGGCGCTACGTTGTACCGCTTTATAGGTGGTGTTACCGGTATTTAGGTCAGGGAAGATAAAGACGTTTGCTTGTCCGGCAACCGGTGAGTCAGGGGCTTTTTGTTTGCCAACGCTCATGACCGAAGCGGCATCATATTGTAATGGACCGTCGACGGCGAGGTGCGGCGCACGCTGGCGGACGATTTCGGTTGCACGAATGACTTTTTCGACATCAGCGCCCGTACCAGATGAACCCGTTGAGTAGCTAATCATCGCCACTTTTGGATTGATACCAAAGGCGGCGGCAGACTGAGCCGATTGAATGGCGATTTCAGCGAGCTCTTCGGCGTTCGGGTCAGGATTAATGGCGCAGTCACCATATACCACCACTTGCTCAGGTAGCAGCATAAAGAACACTGACGATACCAGCGAATACTGCGGCGCAGTTTTAATCAGCTGAAACGCAGGGCGCACGGTATTCGCTGTAGTATGTATTGCCCCAGAGACCAAACCGTCTACCTCGTCCATCTCGAGCATGGTCGTACCTAAATAAACCGTGTCTTTTAGGTATTCAGCAGCGACTTCGGCGTTGGTTTTACCCTTACGGCGCTCGACCACGGCATTGATATATTTATCCATATCAAGGGTATCAGGGTCGATAATCTCAAGGCCCTCAGGCAACACCAAATCGCGATTTTTCACTACTTGCTCGACCTCACTACGCTTGGCAATCAACACGCAGTTGGCGATACCGCGACTTTGGCAAATGCACGCCGCTTCGACCGTACGTGGCTCTGAGCCTTCTGGGAGCACGATACGTTTTTTGGCATTTTGCGCTTTTTTGACCACTTGATGACGAAATGCCGAAGGAGACAGGCGCATCTCATACTCTTGGCTAAAGTACTCTTTAATCCAGTTGAGGTCTAAATGCGCGGCGACATAACGTGCCACTTCTTCGGCGCGCTCGGTATCATCGCTTGGAATCTCAGAGCTCAAATGCATCAGGCTTTGTACGGTCTCATAACTGTCGCTTTCGACACTCATGATAGGGATGCCGGTTTTGAGCGCCGATTGCCAAAGCTCAGCGACGGTTGCGCTTGGTACCACGCCGCCCGTTAATACCAGTCCTGCTAAAGGGATGCCGTTGATACAAGCAAGTCCTGCGGCCAACAGTAAGTCGTCGCGGTCACCCGGCACAACGATAAGCGTACCACGTTTAAAGACTTCATCAACGCGAGCGACCGAGCGCGCGGTCAAACTGATGCGGTTGATACGGCGCGATTTTGCCTCACCGACGTTTAACCAAGTGGCGTCGAGCTCAGCGGCGATATCCCACGTGCGTGGCACAGAGAGCGAGTCACTAAAGGGCACCACGCCGATTAAGCGGAACTCTTCGGTATTAAAGTGCGGTGACAGGCGCTGCACTTCTTGCATAAAGCCCTCGTCTAAATTGACGATGGCTTCGCCTGGGGCGACCATCTGATTTTCGAGGGTGCTTTGGGCGTTTGGTAAATCGTGCATCCGCATTAAGATACAACCAAGCGTGCGCTCACTGGCGATACCGCCAAATTCACGGGCGTGGACGTCAAGCTTGTCAGCCAGATAGGCAGGTTTACTGGTATCGGCGGTGCTGACAAAAATGATTTTAGCATCTAAGGCATGGGCAATGGCGCGGTTGATTTGCGACGCATAAGAGGTCTCAGTCGTCGATACTAAGCCTTCACAAATCACCACATCGTAGTCGTCGCCTAAGGTATGATAATTGACGACTACTTCTTCCATCAAATCATCAAGATTGTCGTCGCCAAGCATACGCTCAAGGCGCTGACGGCTGATAGATTTGGGTGGATTAAGACCAAAAGCGTGCATTGCCAGCGCACTTGAGCTGTCTAAACTGTTTTGCTTATCTAAGGTATCGTCTTGTAAAAACGGCTTCATAAAGCCAGCTTTGATACCGTTATAGTCAAAGGCGCGAATTAAGCCTAACGCCGCTGACGTCACACCGATACCGCGACTGATGGGCACAAGTAAAAAAGTTTGCATAATGTATCCTACTATTTATTTTATTTTTTAAGCGCGTTTTATCCTTGTGCCATACAAACGCTCCCTGTTTTCTTATGGCACAAGTAATGGTTTGTTTAGCAATCTGATGCTTACAAACCTAAGGCTTCGCGCGTTTCTTGGGCAATGCGGCATTCTTCATCGGTTGGTACCACCCACAGCTCAATGCTGCTATCGTCGGCATGGAAACTGCCTTCTTTGCCACCGACCAAGCTGGCGTTTTTAGTGCTATCTACCTTGATACCAAAATGCGGCATCATCTCTAAAATACGCGTCCGTGTGGTCACTGAGTTTTCGCCAATCCCGCCGGTAAAGACAATGCCGGTAAAGTCAGGTAGCGCACAGCTTAAGCTGGCAAGGTACTTAGCGACGCGGTAGCAGAACATCTCAATCGCAAGCTTAGCATCTTGATGACCTTCATTTGCTGCTTGCTCGATAGTACGTAAATCATTGGATAAGCCTGAAATACCCAGCAGCCCACTTTCGTTATTGAGCATCTTATCGGTTTCTTCTAAGCTCATGCCTAGTTGGCGCTTGAGGTGAATATGCAGGCTTGGGTCGACATCACCGCTGCGCGTGCCCATCATTAGCCCTTCAAGCGGGGTTAGACCCATACTGGTATCGAGACTTTCACCATTATAGACAGCCGTCGCCGAGCAGCCATTACCTAGGTGCGCGGTCAACCAACCATGTGGCGCTTTAGCACTGGTGATTTCGCTGGCGCGTTCTGATACATAAGCGTGCGAGGTACCATGAAAGCCGTAACGACGGATTTTATATTCATCATAAAGGAATTTTGGCAGTGGATAACGAAAGGCAACTGGCGGCATGGTTTGGTGGAAGGCGGTATCAAATACCACCACTTGCGGAATCTCGGGATAAATCGCTTGTACCGCTTCGATACCTAGCGCATTGGCAGGGTTATGGAGCGGTGCCAATACTTTTAAGCGTTTGACTTCTTCTAACACATGCTGATCGACACGCACCGCTTCTGAATACTCGCGGCCGCCATGCACCACGCGGTGGCCGACAGCAATAAAGTGATATTGCTCAAGTAACTCAAGAATTTTTTTCAAGGCCAGCTCATGACGACCACCAGCAATGGCGATTTCTAGCTTTTCACCATTTAGCGTTGTGTGTTTGATGCGCGCAGTGTCGAGGCCTAAGTTTTCTGCCAGACCTGTGATACGCGTAGCATTGTCTTCGCTGATCAGCGCGTACTTGATTGAAGAGGAGCCGCAATTAAGGACTAAAGTGGGGTTGGTTAGATTCGATGTTTCAGAGTCTTTATCATTAAAATTGGTGGTTACGCCAGCGCTCATACTCTATCCTTAGAAGTTATTTTTTGGGTGGTGATTCGACATCGATAGTCACCAATTACATAAAAAAACCAGCCATATTCTTGTCGCCGTAAGCCAAACAGCTGCCATACGCAACAATCCTATCGCTGATTTTTATCATTGCCGCTGCAAGGCTTCACTATAATGTACCATATTTTGAGGTTTATACCACGATAACTATAAGGCTTTAATCATGCCGTTTTATACAAGTGTACACCGAATACCATCAACCGCTGCCAGAGATAATAGGATAAAAGCTGTTTTTATAAAATTGTAAGTAAGTTTGTCTGTGGTTCTCTGTCTGTAGCTATTGATAGCGTTTATAAAATCCCATTTTGCCTAGCGTTAGTCGTTAATTCTTATAAATTTATGCGCCAATCAGCAGCAGGGGGCGCACAACTTTATCGAATAATGCTATGATTAAAAAATTGTCCTATTTTTCTACTGCAGCCTTATTTTCGCTGATAGTGATTGTTATCGCCTGCAAACCATTGCAAGATGAAAGGTTAGCCATTCTATGTTTACTATACGCCGTACCTCAAATTTTAACAGCGCTAATTTAAGCGTTGACGTCAAACCTGCTGTTTATCAGGTAACCATAGCGACGCTGGTAATCGGGGCAACTGCGTTGGCAGGTTGCGGGCAAAAAGGCGATTTGTATTTAGCAGAACCAAGTAGCCAAACGGTAAAAGATAATACGGCTGTGCTTGAGAGCACCAGTCATCCGCAAGATGCCGCCTTTACTAAGCTTAATGACAATGCAAATAACGCGCAAAACGCCGAAGATTTTCAGTTGCCGGCGCCAAGTACGGATCCTAACGATTATTAATGCTTGTCTATTAGTATTGGTTTATTAAAAGCCAAATATTCAAACGATTCTTAGCCTATTCAAGCTGCTAAACCCATTAATCCGTTAATCCGTTAATCCCTTAATACATTGATTATATTAGAGACAACTTTATGAGTCAGTCAGTCACGACCAAAACTGAGCAAGGATTGTATGTGCATCCTGAAGCCTTAACCGACCATTTGCCTGCGCTCGATTATCGCGATGGCGCGTTATATATGGAGCAGGTAAGTATTGATGAGGTGGCCAAGCACTATGGTACGCCGTGTTATGTCTATTCAAAACAAGCGGTTTTAGACGTTTATCAGGCTTATACGACGAGTTTTGCCAGCCTAAAGCATCAGATTTGCTATGCGGTTAAAGCAAACTCTAACCTTGCTGTACTTGGCATCTTGGCGCAAGCAGGAGCAGGATTTGATATCGTCTCACGCGGTGAGTTGATGCGGGTGTTGGCAGCGGGCGGGAAAGCTGAGCGCGTGGTATTTTCAGGCGTTGGCAAAACCTATAGCGAAATCGAATATGCCCTTAACCAAGGTATTGGCTGCTTTAACGTTGAGTCAATTAGTGAATTGGCGCTGATTAATGAAGTGGCAAAAGCGCTTGATAAAACCGCGCCGATTTCATTGCGGGTCAATCCAGACGTCGATGCCAAAACCCATCCGTATATCTCAACCGGTTTAAAAGACAATAAATTTGGCATCAGCCATGAAAATGCCGTTGCGGTTTATGAACAAGCGGCACAGTTGTCGCATATTGATATCGTCGGTATCGACTGTCATATCGGCTCGCAGTTGACAGAGGTTGCGCCATTTGTTGCAGCGCTTGATAAAGTGATTGAATTGATACATAGTTTGCGAGCTAAAGGTATTGAGCTGCGTCATATCGACTTGGGCGGCGGGCTTGGCGTACGTTATATCGATGAGACGCCGGTATCTATCGAGACGTTTGCGCAAGCGTTACTGCCTAAGCTGAGTGAGCTTGGTTTAACGGTATTCTTTGAGCCGGGTCGTAGTATCGTGGCCAATGCAGGTGTATTATTAACCAAGGTTGATGTACTTAAACCAACCGAGCACAAGAACTTTGCTATTGTCGATGCGGCAATGAATGATTTGATACGTCCAGCGTTATATCAAGCAGAAATGGCGGTGATTCCAAGTGTTTTACCTAAAGAAGGTATTGATAGCGATGACACGCAGCCATGGGATATCGTTGGCGCGATTTGTGAAACCGGTGACTTTTTAGCAAAAGACCGCTTACTGTCATTAGCAACAGGTGATATTTTAGCCATTACTGGGGCTGGCGCCTATGGCTTTACCATGAGTAGCAATTACAATTCACGCGGTCGTGCTAGCGAAGTGATGGTAGCCGATGATAAGCATCAACTGATTCGCAAACGCGAAACGCTTGAATCTTTATATGCTAATGAAGTGTTGTGGCAGGATAAATAACTCTTTTAACCAATTTAGTGCTTACGAGTTTTTTAATTAAAAAAAACCCATTGTGATAACGACAATGGGTTTTTTATTGCCTGCTTTAATGAAGGTTTGGATAAGAAATATTTGTTCGGTAATAGAGCTTTAACTTAGCGTTTGATAGCGGTGATAATTATGATTGTATCTGACAGCGTGCTAATATAAGGCATACATAAAAATAGGATAGGATAACAAGGATATGCTAATAGAATTTACAAAAATGCATGGGCTGGGCAATGATTTTATGGTCATCGATTTGGTGACCCAACGCTTAGAGTTGACCAAGGAATTGGTACAGCTGTTGGGTGATCGTCATTTAGGCATCGGCTTTGATCAATTGCTCGTCGTCGAGCCGCCGATGCGCCCCGATGTTGATTTTAGTTATCGCATTTTTAATACCGATGGCACAGAGGTTGAGCAATGCGGTAATGGCGCGCGCTGTTTTGCCCGTTTTGTGCAAGCGCGTAAACTGTCATTTAAGCAGCGCCTGCGCGTTGAAACGGCGAGCGGGATAATCTCCTTAACGACCGACCGTTATGGCTGGGTCGAGGTTGATATGGGTAAGCCCAAATTTGAGCCAAGTGAGATTCCCTTTACCCCAAGAGCGACGACCAAAATCCAAAATGCCTATCATCTAAACGTTAATGGTACGCCGGTGCAGCTTTATGTCGCCAATATGGGCAATCCGCATGCGGTCATCAGGGTTGATAATGTCCTAGAAGCTGATGTTGAGACCTTGGGTAAAGCCATCGAATCACATCCGGCCTTTCCAGAGCGCGTCAATGTCGGCTTCATGCAGGTCATGAATCAGCGTCATATCCGTCTGCGTGTTTATGAGCGCGGCGTTGGCGAAACCCAAGCTTGTGGTACGGGCGCTTGTGCAGCGGTGGCGGTTGGTATCCGTGAAGGCTGGCTTGATGAAGGCGAAGACATACGCGCGCAGCTTTATGGCGGCAGCATGATTATCAAATGGCAGCCGGGTTATTCTGTGATGATGACTGGGCCAACGGCGTTTGTCTATGAAGGGGTGTTTAGCCCAGATGGCTTAATGGCGCAAGCAGGCATTAAGCCTACTCCAGAAGGCTAATAGATAATGACGACAACGCCTAGCTCGAATATTCAGTCAAACATTACATCAAACACTAAATCAAACACATGGCTATCGGCAGAATTGGCAACAACCATCGAAGCAGATAGTACGCTACGTGAACTGCTAGCGCCAGTGCATCGTTGGCTAAATACGCTGTCGGTACGCAATCACTCCGAGCACACATTGGTGGCTTATTTTGCAGGTCTAAATCAATTGGCGCTGTTTTTACGCGGCAAACGTCTGACATGGACGCGTTGTGATAAGCGGCAGTTAGCCCAGCATATCAGCCAACGCCTAGATGAAGATAAGCTGGCACTGGCGAGCGTTCAGCAAGAGCTATCGGCTATCCGTCATTTTTATGGCTGGTTGATAGAAGAGGGTTTAGCGCGTATCAATCCAACCACGGGCTATCAGCTCAAACGCAGTCCAAGACCGCTGCCGTCTATCGCTGACGTTGATTTATTGTCGCAACTGCTTGACCAAGAAATCCCTGATACGCCAGAGCAGGCGCGCTTGTGGCTGCGGGATAAGGCAATGTTTGAATTACTTTATAGTAGCGGTCTGCGTGTTGGTGAGCTAGTGGCGCTCGATATGGCCGATATAGACTTGGCTGATTTGCGCGTGCGCGTGACGGGTAAAGGCAATAAAACGCGCTTGGTGCCCTTAGGTATCAAAGCCGCCGAGGCGATTAAACGTTATCTACCGCATCGCAATCTGTGGGTCGAGCAGATGGACAGCGCCTTGTTTATCAGTGAAAAGTTAGGTACACGTTTATCCACGCGAGCCGTGCAGCAGCGTCTTAAGGTTGCGGCTACACGCGCTGGTATTGCGCAAAATATGTATCCACATTTATTGCGCCACTGCTTTGCATCGCATATGCTATCTGGCAGTGGCGATTTGCGCGCGGTACAAGAAATGCTCGGTCATAGCGACATTAGTACCACGCAGATTTATACTCATGTTGATTTTGCTAAATTGACCCAAGTTTATGATCGCGCTCATCCGCGTGCGTCTCACGCGCAAAATGACGTTGAAATTAATTAAGCTCCGATTATTTCTTAAGCATTTAATCCTACATTTATGCCAAACGGTGACAGTCAAAGATTGGCATCTTTTGCCGTCCTTGGACTTGGGTTGCTTTATCTAAGGTTGCTAAGACCAGAGTATAATTTTTCTGATCTTTAGTATTAAGGTTTTTCAATTCACTATCCTCATAGCTATTGATAATCGTGCCGTCATAAGCAGTAATCGTGCTATGTCCCCATGTTTGCCGACTATCGCCATTCTTATAAAGATGCTCACCACCTTGTGCGGCACCAATCACCATACACTGACTGTCTAATGCCCGCGCGCGTAGCAATAGCGACCAATGTGCCTGTCCCGTTAAATAAGTAAACGCCGATGGCGCACTTAACACCTCTGCGCCCGCCTGCCGTAATCGCTGCGCTAAGGCTGGAAAGCGTAAATCAAAACAGACCATCATACCGAGCTGATAAACGGCATCATTTGCTTCGAGTGGAACCACAACCGTTTGCGTGCCAGGCTCAAAAGTCGCCGCTTCATTATAGCTGCCTTTTTTATCGGCAACGGTTGCAGTAAATAAATGAATTTTGTCGTAGCGTGCCACACGTGTACCATCTGGCGCAAACAACTGACTGACTTGGCGCAGTCTACCATTGGGCACGATGACGCCATCAGGGCGATAAGGGCAGGGCAGCGAGCCTGCTAATAGATAAATACCAAAAGCACGTGCATACTTGGCCATTGCGTCGGATAACTCATCAAAACGCTCGGCAGTGGCAAACTGTCGACCCATGCTACAGCAGTTTTCTGGTAAAACGACTAACTGCGCACCTTGCTTGCTTGCCTCACTAATAGCAGATCTTATATCGGCTAAATTGGCTTCGATGTCTTGCTGACTGTTCATTTGTACAGCAGCAACGGTCAGCGGTTCATTTTTAGTAATCTCATTCATAATATTATTCTCAATTTTTAAGCTTTATAGGGCTTTACTCTTAGTTATTTTTATTCTGTTATATTTAAAAGCTTGGCATCCCTGCAAAGCTATTGCAGTTTTATAATGTGAACAAAAGCTAAAAAATAGCTTACCTGAACAGAATATAAATTATCATAGCAACATTGTAGCAAAAAATGCTATCGTCATGACCTGATAGGCCAAAGCGCTTTTTAATGATGATAAGCGTTAATAAGCGCAGGCTTTAACCAGCATAACCTAGTCAGCATCACCACGATCGAAAGGTAATCAGTCACCCATGAGTATGTCGTTTGGATTGGCGACCACGCTAAATACCTCGCAAAAGCTAACCCCGCAAATGCAGCAAGCCATCAAATTGCTGCAGCTCTCTAGTCTTGAGCTTGCGCAGGAGGTGCAGGCGAAACTTGATAGCAATCCTTTGCTAGAACGTGTGGAAGAGGATGAAGATGACTATGTTGATTGTGATGGTTACGACAGTCATAATGGCGAGCCGTTAACATTAGATAGTTGGAACCGAAATACTAGCGTTGATTCGTTTGCTAAATCTACCCACTCTTTGGATGATGGTTTCGACTATTCTGACAATAGTAGTGATAGCTTAGATAAATTACAGCAAGCCAGTTTTGATGATGAAGCAATCGATAACTATGCCGTGGAGGGCGACGATTATAGCGGTTTTGACAGCGGTAATTATGCCTCTGCCGCGATAGGTTCAGGGAGTCTTTCAGCTCATTCGGCTAACGGCAACAATGAGGACTTTAATAGTTATCAGGGCAGTACCAGCGCCACCATTCAAGACCATGTACGCTGGCAGCTGAACTTTAAGCGCCTCTCCGAAACAGATACGCTTATCGCCGAATATCTCATGGATTCTATGGATGAGATGGGTTTTATACGCCTTGATATCGATGAGTTGTTACAAAGCTTTGATACCATCGCCAGCTTTTATCAATGGGACGAGCGCGTCGAGCACGATGAGGTCATGGCGGTACTGCGCATGATCCAATCGTGCGACCCGCTTGGCGTTGGCGCACGCAACCTCAATGAGTGCCTAGCGCTGCAATTGTCCAAGCTTGATACGAATACAAAATATCTTAAAGAAGCCCAAGCGCTTCTCTCAGCCAGTGAGCATTTGGTCAGCAATAATATCAAAGCCTTGACTGAACTCACCGGCCTCGCGCCTGAACAAATTACTCCCGCGCTTAACCTGCTACGTACGTTAAATCCATCACCCGGCCTACTATTTCAAAGCAGTCAGCCCGATTATATGCAGCCGTCAGAAAGCTACGATATTCCTGATGTATTAGTCACGCCGATTCGCCGCCACAATAGCAATCACACCACTGATAACAAAAATGGAAACGACACGACTGCGCAAATAGACGGCTGGCAAGTGCGCCTCAATCCTGACACTTTACCTAAGTTGCGGGTCAATCAAGAATATGCCAATTTGGTCAAACGTGGCGATGACAGTCCTGACAATCAATATCTGCGCGAAAATCTCACCGATGCGCGCCTGTTTATTCGCAGTATCGAAGAGCGCAATCAAAACCTTTTAAAAGTAGCAACCAGTATCGTGCGCTACCAGCAAGAGTTTTTGCAACATGGCGCCACTGCCATGCAGCCCTTGATTTTAAAAGCGATTGCCGAAGAAGTTGATTTGCACGAATCCACCGTTTCGCGCCTGACTACGAGCAAAACCATCTTGACACCACAAGGATTATTTTCCCTTAAGCATTTTTTCTCATCTCACGTTAGCAGTAGCGACGGTGACATCTCTTCAACCGCCATCAGCGCCATGATTAAACAGCTTATCGCTGATGAAGACCCGAAGAAGCCATTATCTGATAGCCGCATAAAAGATTTTTTATTTGCAGAAGGCATCGATATCGCCAGACGAACGGTAGCCAAATATCGTGAAGCAATGAATATCGGATCATCCACTCAGCGCAAACAAAAATATTAAATGTTGTCATTCAACGACTTATAAATGTCATACCGCCAGAATTAAGCCAATTCAAACGTAAATAAAAAATAAAATTTTTTGATTATATAGAAACATTTATGAAACATCATTTTTTATTACATTTACTTACAATTTGATGGCTTGCTACTCTTTGGTTTTCATGACAAATTAGAGTCATACCAACAACGAAAACCAAGTATTGGTTTGGCCGATTTAGTTAATTTAACAAATGATAAAAATGTATTTTAATTTTTTATTTTAATAAAGGAGTAGAAGAATAAAGCAGTTAGCGAATAGAAAATGACAAGCCAAACTTTATGATAAGAAAGGTACTGGATGAATTATTGGTAAGGCAGCATGACAAAAGCTATAAAGCTAACTCACTGCTGATTGTACGTAATAATATAAGCAATAATAAAAGGACGATAATATGAATGTTTCTATCAGTGGTCACCATATCAGTGTTACCGAAGCCATGGACAACGCCGTTCGCGAAAAGCTTGTAAAAGTAGAACGTCATTTCGATCAGATTCAAAGTATTCAGGTAAAATTATCGCTAGATAATAGCGGCTCAAGTGAAGGTGGGAAAAAGACCCATAAAGCCGAAGCGATTATGCGAGTTGCAGGTCAAGAAATGTTCGTCCAAGCCTGCGAAGACGATATGTATAAAGCCATTAATGAGATGGCAGACAAGCTTGATAGACAAGTACGTAAATATAAAACCCGTCAGGATCGTAAGAAAACTCAAGGTCCAGGGCGCGATGAACGCTACGAAGAGCTGACAGTTGATGATGCAGCACCTGCCATGTAATGGGTTCGTCACTGCTCTAAGTAGTATTCACTACAGCAACCGATCTACATAGTAGCTGACTTTATTATTATGACTGTTTGATAAATATAGCCTATAAGATAATTATTATAATTGGCGTATTTATTGGGCAGGCATATTTATAATAGTAGCTTCATATATGGTTAAGTCACTAAAAGAGTTTAGTTATTAAAAGTATGACAAATAAAAAAAGACCTAAACGTATGAACGTTAGAGGTCTTTTTTATTGCTTAACTTTTATCCATGAAAAAATTAGCGGGCTAATATTCGCTTAACCACCACCAACTGCTTGTACCACTTCTATATTCATACCTTCAACAATACGCATTTTGTCAAGCTCACTTTTTGGAATAAGTTCACCATCGATTTCAACCGCATAGCGGCCTTTACTAAGTCCAAGCTCATTGACGACCATTTGGACGGTTTGATGCGTGGTCTGCAATTTTTTACCATTAACACTAATATTACTCATAATATGTGCTCCCTAAAAGCTAATAATCCTTTGTTACTCATCCATTGACCCATTTTGTTATTCAACTTAAGCAGTATGGCCTAAGCGAAATGTCGAGACCGCAAGCCATAGCCAACCGGCAATCATCAGCATACCGCCGATAGGGGTAATCGCTCCAAGCCAGCGCGGTGCCCCAAGCGTCATGGCATATAAACTGCCCGCAAAAATAAGTGCGCCGATTTGTAGCAGCCATGCTGTGGTTTGGGTCGTATAATTAAGGCGAATAAGAATACCAACGAGCAATAATCCAAGCCCGTGTACAAACCAATATAGAGTTGCCGTCTGCCACCATTCAAGCTGCTGGATACTGACCGAATTTTTAAGCCCATGAGCGCCAAACGCGCCCAAGGCGACGGCGATAGCCATATTAATAGCGGCGATACTTATCCAATTTAGCATGGTAAAACTCGTGTTATAAATAGGATTGTTATCATAGGTAAGTTTTAACTAACAAACTAAAGCTTATTGGATATCATCGGGCAAAATAACGCTATCGATGGTCATGGCTTCACGGATTTTATCCATGGCGTTTTTTTCGATTTGGCGTACGCGCTCTGCTGAGATAGAGTAAACCGCTGCTAGTTCATGTAAGGTTGATTTTTGCTCAGAAAGCCAGCGCTGCTCAACGATATCGCGTGAACGATCATCTAGCGTATCCATCGCTGCTAGTAGAGCCGATGAGTTGTTCTCTTCCCAGTCATCCTCTTCAACCATCTCTGCAGGGTCGATACCATCTTCTAAAAACAGCTGCGGCGCGTAGCGACCATCGTCATCATCGCTCGATTGCGCTTCAAACGACGCATCATACGAGGTCAAGCGTGACTCCATTTCTAGCACTTGTTTACGTGTTACATTTAAATCGTTGGCAATGGCATCGGCTTCTTCGAGCGTTAATTGGTTGTTGGTCTTTTTCAGGCTGCGTAAGTTAAAGAATAATTTACGGTGCGCTTTAGTAGTAGCAACTTTGACAATACGCCAGTTACGGATAACGAATTCGTGAATCTCAGCCTTAATCCAATGCACGGCAAAGGATACCAAACGCACGCCTTTATTAGGATCAAAGCGTTTAACCGCTTTCATCAAGCCCAAGTTGCCTTCTTGGATTAAATCGGCTTGCGGCAGACCATAGCCTGAGTAGCTACGGGCAATATGAATCACAAAGCGTAAATGCGACATAACCAGCAGACGCGCCGCTTCAACATCGCCCTCATCATAATAGCGGTGAGCAAGTTCTTGCTCTTGAGTCGGTGTCAAAATCGGAATTTGATGCACGGTATTAATATAAGCGCCCAAGTTTACGCCAGGCGCCGATAAATGTGTTGGCATAGCAGGCACTAAGTCACGGGTACGTGTATCGCCAAGTGCGCTCGCATCGTAAGGCGGACGCGCCGCAGCGGCTTTCAAGGCCGCATCGCGTGCTTCGTTTTTTTCAGGTGCTGCGCTGTCTTTTTTACGGGTATTTGCAGCGTTATTAGAAGTATTAGCCATATTCTTGACCTTGGTTAAATAGATAAGCAATGAGTCAGATAAAAATCTTATAGTTATAATTGTAAAGGATAGCGCCGCTTAGTTGCTATCAGTTTTGGTAATGATGAAGTGATATATTGTATCAATAGAATCTTTAGATTTTGCTTCTAGATTTTCTCCACTACTTGCCGCTGTTGCTTGATTGATAAGCAATAATAAGGGATTTGCTATGCCCGTTTGCTGGCTCTGCTGACAAAAAGCGCTGATATCGGCTTGCGAGTTTGGGTCGGTTGCAACGACATATAGCGACTCACCAACCGCTACTTCTCGTAGCGCCACTTTGGTTTTTAATAGCGGCATAGGGCAGGCAAGTCCGCGTCCATCGACCATATTTTTAATAATGATTGGCTGTTTTTGCTTTGCGCTATCCGTCGAGTTAAAATTTTCTACTAAGTCAAAAGAATCTATCGGCAATAAATTGAGCAGCTGCGTTATCGATTGCTGCTGCGCGTCAGACACAGTTTCGGCAAAACAAATAGAATATGAGTCTCGCACAATGACAGATTGGTTATCAGTAGACATAAAATAAACCTTTAGAGTATCAATGTTTGAGAATGCTAGATTGAGTAGCGCCTTATTAACACGTTTTTATCACGACCTATTATTATAGCAAATTGCCCTCCCTCAATTGCAGTTGAATATAGTTATCACAATGATTGGTCAATCAGGACATATTACGGATATTAGATTTATTAAGTAAATTTATCGTTTAGGTTTAGAGCGTAATTCCGCCTTAAATTTGCATAAGCATGTTGCACAATCGTGACGCGCGTCGGCGTTATTGGTAGCCAAACGCATACGGCAATTGACCTTGGATAAACAAGCTCGTATAGTCAAAAAGACGTTATGATTACTCGTATAGGACACGCATTTGTACTTCTCTCATAGATCATCGAAGCTTAAGAAGCTAGCAATAAACACATTGGATAAATGTGTTTTTGTTCAGACGTCAAATAAGCTGCCAGCGTTTAAGTCATTGCCATCGAGATCAGCGTTTGCGCTAAATTTAGGCGTATCCGCGGCATTACTGACATTGGCAACCACTGCTAATAGTGCGAGCTTACAAGCCGCGCCATTTGCTTACGACGCATGGCAGACGTCAGGCGCGGGCGAATTGGATTTACCCAATTTGCGCGGGCCAGGGCTAAGTTTTGCTGAGCAATACCAAAATAAACTGCTCGGAGAATGGTCATTAAGAAACATCAATGGCCGCGCTAAGATGGAGCATGACCCTTGGATTTATGAAACCATTAAAGAGATGACGTGGCGGCTTAATGCGCAAGCCCGTCAGCAAGCGCCACTCGGCTTGGTTATTATTGATAATCCTAGTATCAACGCTTTTGCAGCACCCGGCGGGGTTATTGGACTAAATACTGGGACGATACTCGCGGCGAGCAGCATGGATGAGATTGCGAGCGTCGTCGCGCATGAGGTGGCTCATATTAGCCAGCACCATTATGAGAGCGGGGCGGATGAGCGCAAAAAAGCCTTGCTGATGCAAATAGGCGGTATGCTGGCGGCAATTGCGGCTTCAGCGGTCGATGGTGATGCCGCAGCGGCAGTAATGATGGGTAGTCAGACCGCCACCATGAATAGTAGCATGGCTTTTAGCCGTAATAATGAGCGTGATGCCGACCGCGTTGGTATGCAAATCATGAATCAAGCGGGTTATGATCCACGCGCGATGCCGCGTTTTTTTGCGACGATGAATCAAAAAAGTCAGCTGAACCAAACCGCCAATCAATTCCTGCCCAGTTTTGTACGCTCGCATCCTTTGAGTAACGAGCGTTTAAGCGAGTCGCAAAGCCGCGCTCAGCGTTATGCTTCATTGCCATTATCCAAGCAGCAGCGCCATCAAGCGTTGTTTGATTTGCTCTATTGGCGCACGCAAAGCACCGGCGAGCATGTCTCTGAAACCGCGTTGACGACCGCTGCTAAAAATAGCGTTGGCGCAAAATTGGCGCTGATGTATTGGTATGGCGAGCAGCAGCGTTTTGGCGAGGCCAATGAGATATATACGGAGCTGTCAGCGCTACCCGCAGCCCAGCGGCAAGTATTGGAACCCTTATTGTCCATAACCCAAAGTCAAATTCTCACTGAGCAGAATAAATGGCAACAAGCGGCTGAACTGCTTGAGAGTCAGCAGCGCTTATATCCTGAACGCCGCGACTTGCGTCTTTATTTAGCGGAAGCACTGACCAATAGCAATCAGCCAGCCAAGGCGCAAGCACTGCTTAAGCCACTGACCGAGCAGCAGCCAAGCGACCGCTATGCGTGGCAAAGCTTGCAATTGGCCAATGAAAAAATCGCCAAAACTACCGAGTCGCCGCAACTGGCAAAAATCGCCACCATCAATGCGCTACGCTACCGCAGTCACGACCAGCTGTGGAGTGGACGCTATGAGCGTGCGCTGACTTCCTTAACGCAAGCCAAGCAATTGACTGAGCAAATGCAAAAAACCGCGCAAGCGAGCAGTGCCCGACCGTTACTTGCCAATATCAATGCTGAAATCAAAGCAGTAAAAACCGCCAAAGACTTTAAGCCTTAGGCGGTTGTTTGCTAGCTTGGGTCGATACGCAGATTAAGAATATATAACTTTTTTAACTTCACTTAACCTTGCAGAGCATCTTTTACCAATTTAGAGATTAATGCAGGGTCAGCACGGCCTGCGGTTTTATTCTTTAACACCCCCATCACGCTGCCCATATCGCGCATTGAGGTGGCGCCTTGCTCTTTGATTTCGGCATTGACCAAAGCGGCAAGCTCGGCATCATCCATTTGTTTTGGCATAAACTCATTAATAATATCAATCTCGAACTGCTCTTTACTGGCCAAATCATCGCGGCCATTTTCGGTAAAGATAGACAAGGACTCATGACGCTGTTTGAGCTGCTTTTGTAGCACTTCTAACACTTGCGCATCATCAAGCTCGGTTTGGCGATCAATCTCAATCTGCTTGACCACAGATTGGACGTTGCGCAACACTTTGACGCGTTCAAGCTCGCGCGCTTTCATAGAGGTTTTGATGGTGTCAGATAACGTCTGTTTAAGTTGGCTCATTGTTATTATTCCTTATAAGTATGGGTAAAATAGTTTTTGGTAAGTGTTAAATAAAAATCTGCTGAGCATTTATCAGCAGCAATAACAAAAATTGTAGCATAAAAAACGCCACTGTTATTCATCGATAACAGTGGCGTTAGTGTAGCGCTGGTAGGTAGCTAATCGTATTAGTGATTAGTACATACGAGTGGTACGAATAGTTTCGCGTTGTAATTTTTTCTTATAACGCTTTACAGCAGCGGCTTTTTTGCGCTTGCGTACTTGCGTTGGTTTTTCATAAAATTCACGCTTACGTACGTCTGATAGAACGCCGGCTTTTTCACAAGCACGTTTGAAACGACGGATAGCGATGTCAACTGGTTCGTTTTCTTTAACCTTAACTGCAGGCATGAAATCTCCTTGATTAGGATGAGATATAAGGGCATTAGTTTGGCTGTGTATTAGTATTTAGCCGTAATATCTCAAGATTATCGGCATCAGCTCAAACTAGGATAGTCTTGCGCACTAGCACAAGGGCGCTTATTTTAATCAAAAACTGCAGTAAAGTCAAAGGCTTTAGCGTATTTATGTAAGATAAGGGCTTAAATAGAGGTCAAATAATAGACAATAAAATTTAATTACACCGTACAAATATAATAAGATTTAACCGAAGGCGTGAGTGTTAATATTTTTAATAATCTTTTAACAAATAATCAATAAATAGTGGACAAAACAGCTGTTTAGCAATAACGGCTTATATGGAGTCTATGGTATCCTATCCTATACTATACTCAGTCTGTCGCTCATATTTAAGCTGCTTTAAATTTCAAGATTTAGCTATTGAAACTAGACGCTTAAAAATATGCCTAGATAGACGTTACAAGGCTTTTATAGCTATTATTTTGAGGATCTTTGAATGAAAAATGGCATGAAGAAAACAACGATTGGTACTGTATTGTGGGCGACATTGTTTCTGACGATGGGCGTCAGTCTAAGTGCTTGTAGCAGTGACAAGGAAGAAGCGGGCACTGAATCAGGTGAAGTCTTAGCAAAAGATAAAGTCGATGAAGCTTCAGAACTTGCACGTGCAAACGCACCTGAAGCAGAAGATATGGACTTCCCAGAAACAGCGCCGATGCCTGCTGCTGACACGGCAGAAGGGACAGAAGAGGGTGCTACGGGTACTGACACTGCAGTAGCAGAAGATGGCGCAGCGACAGATGCGGCAGGAGATACGGCTACTACAAACACTGATACAGAAGCGGCTACTACTGATAGTGCCACGGCGACAAATACCGATGCGGCCGCTACGACTACTGATACGACTACTGATACGACTGAGCCTGCAACGAACTAATAGTATTTAGTAGCTATGAGTAATTAAGTAAGTAAGCCGCATGCTCATTTCATAATAGCGATTCATCATTGCCAGCGATGACTATTAATATGCCAGCTACGATATTTAAGTTTATATTAACAAACTATAGATGAAGGATTAACTATGACTATGCAGCAAAATACAATGAAGAAAAAATCCGTTGCTAAATTGGCGCTCACAAGCCTAAGCTTGAGTGCACTTTTGGCATTGAGCGCTTGTAGTGGCGGCGACAATACAGCGGCTGAAGAGCCAGCTACTACCAATGAAACTGAAACGGTGGCTATAGAACCTGAAGCGCCTGTAACAGAAACCGAAGTGGTCACCCCTGAGCCTGCGGTTGAAGCAGAGCCTACGGAAGTACCTGTCGTAGAGGCTGAACCTGAAGCTGCTGCTGAACCAGAAGTGTTGGCGGCCGATGCTGGTGCTCAGCTGTACGAAAAGCAGTGTAAAGTTTGCCATGAGAATGGTTTGCTTGACGCACCGAAATTTGGTGATAAAGAAGCTTGGGCACCGCACCTTGCCAAAGACATAGAAACGTTACACATGCATTCTGCTAAAGGCTTTAATAAAATGCCTGCGCAAGCGGTTGGAGACGTCACTGAAGCACAAGTTCATGCCGCAGTTGATTATATGGTTGCTGCCGCTCGCTAATATTACGTATTGAAATTTGCTAGAATGACCGCCATTGTAAGCTAACAGTGGCGGTTTTTTATTAATGCTACAAAGCAAATATAAAGGCACATAGATGAAAGTATTGGGTTTAGAGACCTCCTGTGATGAAACAGGTCTGGCGATTTTTGATAGCGAGCAGATAGATAGCAATAATAAAGGCTTGCTTGGGCAAGTGCTGTATTCACAGATAGAGCTGCACGCACTTTATGGCGGAGTAGTGCCTGAGCTTGCCAGCCGCGACCATATTCGTAAGCTAGTGCCTTTATTTAACGAATTGCTAGAGCAGTGCGATATCACTAAAAATGAGATTGATGCGATTGCTTATACCAAAGGGCCGGGACTTATAGGGGCGCTGATGACGGGCGCATTATTTGGACGTAGCTTGGCTTATGGCTTGGATGTGCCAGCGATTGGCGTTCACCATATGGAAGGACACCTGTTAGCGCCTTTGATGGGAGCGAATCCGCCAGCGTTTCCATTTGTCTCCTTACTGGTTTCTGGTGGTCATACTTTGCTGATTGCCGCATATGGTATCGGGCAATATGAAATCCTTGGTGAGTCTATCGATGACGCGGCGGGTGAATGTTTTGATAAAGCGGCTAAAATGCTTGGTCTGCCATACCCTGGTGGACCAAATATTGCCAAATTGGCAGAAAATGGCAATCAAAATGCCTATGACTTACCGCGCCCGATGCTACATCGCGGTTTAGATTTTTCCTTCAGCGGTATGAAAACGGCGGTGCATAATCTTATCAAGGACACTGATGGCTCCGACAGCGATCCAAAAGTGCGCGCCGATATTGCGGCAAGCTTTCAACATGCAGTAGTTGATACCTTGGTGAAAAAATGCGTCAAGGCACTGAAACAAGTCGAGATGAGCCGCTTGGTGATAGCTGGCGGCGTCAGTGCCAATAGCCATTTGCGTGAGACATTAGAGCGCGAGCTTGCTAAAATCAATGCTAGCGTTCATTATGCGCCGCCAGCCTTATGTACCGATAATGGAGCAATGATTGCTTATGCCGGTTACGAGCGTTTGCAAGCCGGTCAAGCAGATGATTTGGCTGTTAGCTGCGTCCCGCGTTGGCCGATGACCGAGCTGCCTGCGCTATTATAAATGCTATCTTATACTTAACCTATTAAACTTTATCTTACTCAAGGATAGCTTATGCAGTGGCTTGCAATTGGATTAGGTGCTGCTATTGGTGCTTGCCTGCGCGGCTGGCTGGCGCGTTTTAATCCGCTGCATCACTGGATACCGCTTGGTACGCTTGGCGCCAATGTCTTAGGTGGACTTTTAATAGGATTAGCATTAGTTTTGTTTGAGCGTATGGGTAGCGACTTGTCTCCCAATGTCAGGTTGTTTGTCATAACTGGTTTTTTGGGCGGACTGACGACTTTTAGTACCTTTAGTGCTGAAGTATTTACCTTTATCCATAACGGAAAACTGCTTGCGGGTTTAGGACTGATTGGGTTACATGTGGGGCTGACGTTATTAGCAACGGCAATTGGCTTTTATTTGTTTAAATTGATTTTGTAATAATAAAAACTCAGCAATAAAAAAGAGCCATATTAACGTTTAATACGGCTCTTTTTTAAACAACTTTTTAAAAAAAGCACTAGCTATACCGGTTTTACAATCCCTTCTAATAGACTGGCAAACCCTTGCATATAAGCAATATCTTGGCTTGCGGTGCGCGTCGCCGCATAAAGTTGGCAGTAAACGCCTTTACCGAGCGGCCGCGAAACCACCCAGCCTTTTTTTTCATACTCGCTTACCACCCAATCAGGCAGTGCCGCCACCCCGCGTTCACTTGCCACCAATTGAATTAGCATCGCCGTGAGCTCGGTGGTACGAATCGCTTTAAAACTGACCGCTTCTGGGGTCATAAAATTGGCAATGATATCGAGGCGCTTAGCTTCCACCGGATAGGCAATCAACGTTTCAGCAACCAAGTCTTGAGCATGAATAAATGGTTGCTCAGCCAAGTCGTGAGTCGGCGACAGCACCAAACGGCTCTCGTACTCAAACAATGGCTGATAGCTGATACCTTCTATTGGTAAATTACTGGTGGTAATCAATAAATCGATATCACCTTCTTGCAGTAAATGATGCGGCTCAGGCTCAAAACCGGTGGCAAAATCCAGCTCAACATCTGACCATTCGCGGCGATAATGATTGAGAATGGGCATCAGCCAATCAAAGCAGCTATGACATTCTGACGCTAAGCGCAATCGACCCGCTTGACCATGAGCTAAGCGTTTTAAATTGGCTTTGGTGCGTGTGACCTGCGGCATGATACTGTCTGCCAGCGCCAGTACCGTTTTGCCCGCTGGCGTAAAGGTCAGCGGACGCGTGCGCCGATTGACCAAGCTAATATCGTAGTAATTCTCTAACTCTTTTAACTGATGCGAGACCGCAGAGGCGGTGACATGCAGCTCATCGGCAGCAGCGGCCAATGATCCATGGGCTCGCAGCGCAGTTAGCGTATTAAGATGACGAAGCTCTAGCATAAAATAACCTAACCACTGACGTTAAAGAAATAGGAAAATAGGTGTTTATAATCTTGGAAAATCATAGGCGCTTTTTGCCTAAAATTACATTGCCATTATTTTACCGTAAAAATTAAAACTAGCGCCGACGCAGCAGTAATTGCGAGATAACCACTAAAACTAAGGAAGCGACGAGTAAAATTGTCCCAATCGCGTTGACCTCAGGTTTAAGTCCCACGCGCACCATAGAATAAATACGGAGCGGTAAAATCTCATAGCTAGGGCCGGTCACAAAGGTCGATACCACCACATCATCAAGCGATAAGGTAAAGGCAAGTAGCCAACCAGCCATCACCGCAGGGAAAATTACTGGAATCAACACCGTACGAACCATCGTTGATTCGCTAGCACCTAAATCTCGCGCCGCTTCCATCAAACGCTCGTCTAAACTGCTTAAACGCGCAAAGACAGTGATAACGACAAACGGCAAGCAAAAGGTAATGTGCGCTAGTAATAGCGAGACAAAGCCAAGCTGCAATCCGATTAATAAAAACAGCGCCAATAGCGATATCGCTAGGACAATTTCAGGTGACATCATCAGCACAAATAACAGGCCATTGAGCAGCCCTTTACCGCGAAAGTCATAACGATGTAGCGCAAGCGCCGTTAATGTACCGATAACGGTCGAAACCGTAGCCGCAACCAAGCCTAAAACAATAGAGTGCCAAAAGGCATCAAGCATCGCCTGATTATTCAGTAGCGACTCGTACCACTTTAAACTAAAGCCGCCCCAGTTATAACCAATTTTTGATTTATTAAATGACATCACCACCAAAACGATGATGGGCAGATATAATAAAATATAAATCAGACTAAGATAGCCTTTGGCGGCGATACTGCCGATACTAGATGGCTTGATAGGGCGTTTGGTTTTTATGGGTGCGTTATTTGTTGGTGAGCTATTGATTGACGAGTTATTAGATGAATTACCAGACATTAAGCCACCTCGTTAAAGTCAGTCTTGCCAATACGGCGGCTACTGGCGCGATAAGCGAGTAATAATACCGCCATCGCAAGGGTCAATAGCACACTGGCGGCGGCACCAAACGGCCAATCACGCGCATCTAAAAACTGGTTTTTGATAATATTACCAACGAGTAAGTTACGTGAGCCGCCCAAGATATCGGCGACATAAAACATCCCCATCGCTGGTAGTAGTACCAACAGCACCCCGGAGATAATCCCCGGTGTGGTTAAGGGTAATACCACGTGCCAAAAGGTTTGGCGCTTTGAAGCACCCAAATCTTGCGAGGCAAGCAGCATATCATTACGCAAATCACTGAATACCGCATACAGTGGCAGCACCATAAAGGGAAATAACAAATAGGTTAAACCGGCAATAACCGCGCCTTGGGTATATAGAATATCAATGGGCGCATCGATAATACCAAGTGTTAATAAGGATTTATTAATCAAACCATTGCTGGCAAATAATAGTTTTAGCGCATAAGTCCGCACCAAAGAGTTGGTCCAAAATGGCAATATCAGCATAAGCATCAATAGTGGCTGCCAGCGTTTATCCACTCGAGAAACAAACCAAGCAAAGGGATAGCCAAGTAATAAGCAAATGACTGTGGTAATGCCCGCCATCCATAATGAATGCACAAAGACATCAAAATAAAGCGGGTCAATCAT
This sequence comes from Psychrobacter sp. M9-54-1, assembly GCF_016613355.1. NCBI lineage: Bacteria > Pseudomonadati > Pseudomonadota > Gammaproteobacteria > Moraxellales > Moraxellaceae > Psychrobacter > Psychrobacter sp. M9-54-1. Next base: position 53,265 of record NZ_JADGFW010000013.1, read on the forward strand.
GCGCACGTAACTGTCGAGAGTGACCGGTAAACTAATAAAAGCGGTGCTATCACGGGTCAAAAAGCTGACGGCAATCACCAGTATATTTGGCAATAGCGCAAAGATGAGCAGCCAACCCCAAATTAGCCATAGCGTTGCGGTACGAAAAGGGCTTTTATTGCTCAAGTTTTTATGACTTGATTTTTTATTACCTACGTTAGGACGCGCCATTAGCTGATATCCTTTTGGGCAGCTAATTTACTAGGGCTATTGTTTATCCCGTTATCAATGCCGCTAGCAAGCGTATCTTCTTCTGGCAACACCCATTCCCAGCCATCGACCCACGATACTTTAACGCCTTCGTTAAGCTTATAATCAAAACTTGGGTCGTCTTCATCAAAGAACTCCGAGGCTTTAATAATATGGCCGTTGGTTAGCTCAATAATCGAGTCTAAGGTACTGCCTTTATAATTACTTTCAATCACCCGCCCCAGTAAGCCGCCATGTTCTTTATCATTGGGGTCATAAATGCGTAAATCTTCAGGGCGCAATAGTAAGTTAACGATATCACCAACTTGCACGTCATTGGCAAAGTCAGGGCGGCGCAGATTGCGTAAGGTCGTCGGCCCCTCTTGCGCTTGTGCTTCGCAGACCTCGACCTCAATACGGCCATTGGTCACGCGCCCATCACGATCGGGCTGCTCAGGGTAAACGCCTTTGACTTCCGCTTTAAACAAGTTGGTTTCACCGATAAATTTGGCGGTAAAGAGATTGGCAGGGGTTTCATAAATCTCGATGGGCGTACCAATTTGCTGAAATCTGCCGTCTTTCATTACCGCAATGCGATCCGACATCGACAGCGCTTCTTCTTGATCGTGGGTGACAAAGACAAAGGTAATGCCAAGCTCACGTTGTAGACGTTTAAGCTCAGATTGCATTTGCAAACGCAATTTATGGTCGAGCGCCGATAAGGGCTCGTCGAGCAATAATAGCTTAGGACGATTGATCACCGCACGTGCAATCGCCACCCGCTGCTGCTGACCACCGGATAAATCTTGTGGTTTGCGATTGGCAAGGTGTTCAAGTTGTACCATCGCCAGCATCTCACGTACCCGCGTTTGTATCTCATCTTTTGGCACTTTTTTGAGTTTAAGCCCATAAGCGACGTTTTGCGCCACCGTCATATGTGGAAATAACGCATATTGCTGAAACACAGTATTGACCGGACGCTTATCCGCTGGCAAGCCTGCCATTTGCATGCCATCAAGATAAATCGCCCCTGCATTTGGCTGCTCAAAACCCGCAATTAATCGCAGCAAAGTCGTCTTACCGCAGCCTGATGGCCCAAGCAAGGTGATAAATTCGCCATGTTCAATATCAAGGTTAATATCCTTTAACACTTCGGTTTGATCATAAATTTTTTGGAGACCAGTCAGTTGCAGCAGCGCCTTGTCACTATTAGGCGACAAAGGTGCGGTTTGCAGGTTTACATTCGTTTCGGTCATAAGGTTGATTCCTAAAACACCAAATGCGCAGCAGCACTAAAATAGTAGATACTGGCAGCAATTTGCATGTTGTTAAGTCTGGCGATAAGCGTTGGCTATATATACAATCTGGTTGCTGGGTATTATAACAAACCCTTGTTATAAGTCAGTGCAAGTTCGTTATTGGTTGGTTTAGGTTGTTAAAAAAATAATGAGCTAAATGCTTGGCTGCAAATTTCTTGTCTTGAAATACTTTGGCTTGCAATGCTGCCATCTTACAATAAAGAATTTTTACCATTTTTTTGCCTTGCTTGCGCTACAATAATTTTATGTATGCCACATACAAGGATATTTGCAATAGCAAACGGCTAAGTTTAAGAGATAGGCTTAAAAAATAAGCATAGCTGAAAGCTGTATCTTAAAGTAGAAAACAGAATGCTAGCGCAATTTATAATTTAAACCATTTTGATAAACAAGGACCCCTTATGCCTAACAGTAACCGCCCAAAAACCGGACAAGAAGCACTGGCACTACTCAAAGAAGGTAATGTACGCTACGTAGAAAGTCTGACCAGCACTGACCCTTGCATGCAAAAACGTCCTGAGCTGATCAGTGACCAAGATCCATTAGCGATTATTTTGGGTTGCTCGGACGCCCGTGTCCCAGTTGAGATTGTGTTTGACCAAGGTTTGGGCGATTTGTTTGTCATACGCGTGGCGGGTAATGTGGTTGCGCCATCTCAAATCGGTTCGATTGAATTTGCGGCAGAAAAATTTGGCACCAAACTGGTGGTAGTGCTTGGGCATTCGCATTGCGGAGCGGTGACCGCTTGCGTCGATGCGCTGATCAATCCTGAGCAAAACTATTCGCCAAATTTACAATCAATCGTCGATCGTATTCGCCCAAGTGTCTATAACTTACATGAGCTGGCAACGGCCAACGGACAAGATGTCGATGCGGATGAATTGGTCGATCGTTCTATTCGTGCCAATGTACGCATGTCGGTTAGCCAATTAAAGCACGGTTCGCGCGCGCTAGAAGACTTAACCAGTAGCGGCCAGCTACTCGTCGTTGGCGCTGAGTATAATTTAGAGACTGGAAAAGTACGCTTTTTAGATACTTAATCGTTGTTTACTATTAAATTTATTATCATTTAACGACTAAAATAGTGGCGACGAATGAATTATGAAGGTATCCGCTATTAACGTTAACGATTAATAAGGGATAATTAAAAACACTTATATATGGGAAAAATTATGACGGATTTAAAAAATTTAGATGCTAATAAAGACAGTATCGCTCAGCCTGAGAGCAGCGTAAAAGCAGAAGGTGTGCAGCCGATTTCAGCACAGACAGCAGGTTATACTTTTAACCACACCATGCTACGCGTCAAAGACCCTGCCAAATCGTTGGCCTTTTATACGGGGATTTTAGGCATGACGTTACTGGCGGTAAAAAAATTCCCTGCGATGGGTTTTGATTTATATTTTTTAGCCAAGTTGACTGACAGCGAGCGGGAAAATCTGCCAGCGGGTGACGATTTAGAAATTTTCGCCTTCCGTCAGCGCGGTATTTTAGAGCTGACTCATAACTACGGTACCGAAACCCAAGCGAACTTTAGTTATCATGATGGTAATGGTGAACCACAAGGCTTTGGTCATATCTGCTTTAGTGTGCCAAGTCTTGACGAAGCGGTTGCTTGGTTTGATCAAAACAACGTCGAGTTTAAAAAACGTCCAGAAGACGGCAGTATGAAAAATATCGCCTTTATCAAAGACGTTGACGGTTACTGGATTGAAATCGTCCAAGCCGACTTAATGGGTTAAATAAGTTACTCTTTAACCAATAAAAAAGCCGCTATATTAACAGTAGCGGCTTTTTTGTATCTGAAAGCGAATACTCATTAGTCTTTTTTCACTTTAAAATCGGTATGGCATGATTTACAGCTGTCACCGACTTGCCCAAGCGCAGGCAAAACTTGATCGACACTGGTTGCATTTTGTGCTGCTGCATTCAAGTTAGCAGTGGCTTTTTGGAAGTCATCAGCTTCAGCGCGGAAACCATCAACGTTGCTCCAAACCGCTTCAGTAGCATTACCTGTGGCTTCTTGGTTTTCAAAGTGGCTCCAAGGATTGGCAGAGTCTTTTGCTAAAAATGCTGCTTGCTCTTTAAAAACTTCGGCATCAAAGGTATCTGGCGCTTCAGCCATATCACCCATGATACCCATCGCATCGCCCCAGCTTTTCATGGTGTCTTGACGCGCTTTGACGTCAGGGTCAACTGACGTACTACAAGCCGTTAGACCTAAGGCGGCTGCTATCAACGTTACGCCGACGATAGACTTGAATGATTTATTATTGGAAACCTGTGCCATCTGTATTGCTCCTTTATACGTGGCTAATAAAAAGGTGCCGAAGCACTTGCATGCTCGCCACCTGTTATATTGCTACTATGAATTGAATATTATGTGGTTGTTCTAAATGTTAAAGACAGCTAAGTTCTGGTCTTTTACCATATAGCCTGTTAAACCAACATGACTTTAAATCTATAACGCTTTAAACCCATACTGCTATTAATTAAACCTCAACAGGCTAAAATAAAGTAGGATAATAAAGTACCTTTTTGTAATGTCATTTTTGTAATGGCATTTTAATCAGCTATGAATGTTCGCCAAAGCGCGTTTTATAAGCTAAAAGTCAAAATGCCCCGTTTAACAGTTTAGCTGCTCTTAGGCTGCTCTCAAATAAAAAATAGTAAATAATAAAGGTCAGCAGTAACGCTGACCTTGATAGTGTTTTTCTGAAATTTTAAAGAGAGCAAATAGGCTGTTTATCCAAGAACCAAAACGCTGTCTGCGGCTTATTATGCCAATGACGACTATAAAGTCAACCAATCACGCGGTTTTAGATAAAAATCGGTCAATTCAAACTCAGGCGTCCCGGGGGCAGGTTCAAAGCGATAATGCCAGCTGGCAAGCGGCGGCATACTGACTAAGATGGACTCAATGCGTCCATTACTTTGTAGCCCAAATAGGGTACCACGGTCATAAACAAGGTTGTATTCGACGTAGCGTCCGCGGCGATAGAGCTGAAATTCACGTTGTGCTTCGGTATAAGGGGTGTTTTTACGCTGCTCAAAAATTGGCAAAATCCCTTCAAGATAACCATTACCGACCGCTTGCATAAATTTAAAGCAGGTATCAAAATCCCAACCGCGGCTCTCAGTATTGACGTCGTCATAAAATAGGCCGCCGATACCGCGCTGCTCATCGCGATGGCGCAGATGGAAGTATTCGTCACACCATTGTTTAAAGTCAGGATAGACGCTGTCGCCAAACGGCGCGCATAGGTCGTGACAAACCTGATGCCAATGTACGCAGTCAGCAAGCACCGGATAAAACGGCGTTAAATCAAAACCGCCACCAAACCACCAAATCGGGTCCTCGCCCTCGGCTTCAGCAACGAATAAACGCACGTTGGCATGGCTGGTTGGCACATTGGGGTTTTTAGGATGCACTACCAATGAAACGCCCATCGCTTGCGCTTTACGGCCAGCGATATCAGGATGCCGCGCAGTTGCGGAAGCGGGTAGGTTATGCACATGAATATGGCTAAACATCACGCCCGCTTTTTCAATCACTTCACCACCTGCGAGCACGCAAGAACGGCCGCCGCCGCCCTCAGGACGTTCCCAATCGTCAGGCACAAAGGTTGCCGGCTGATCATTGCTGCTGCCGTCGCGCTCTTGCGCTTCTAAGGCTTGACAGATACGCGCTTGCAGATCCACCAAAAACTCACGCACGCGCGTGATGTCATTGTGGGTTGGCGTCACGGCAGAATTGGTCTCTGGCAAATTGTCATGATTATCTATATTTGGTACGGTCATAAAATATCTAATTATTTACTATCTATTAAGGTGTAAGGCGGTATTAAAATCTTTATCGAGCAGATGGCCCATGCGGTCGCGTTTGGTCGCTAGATACTCAGCATTCATATCGTTTACCCCGACCAATAACGGCACGCGCTCGACGACATTAATACCATGCTCGGTTAAGTAAGCCACTTTATCGGGATTATTGGTAATCAGGCGCACGCTATCGACGCCGACATGAGCAAGCATCGGCCCGCACATATCATAAACGCGCGCATCAGCCGGTAAACCCAACATAAGATTGGCATCTAACGTATCATGCCCTTGATCTTGCAAGGCATAAGCACGGATTTTATTGGTCAAGCCAATGCCGCGTCCTTCTTGACGCAAGTATAATATCGCCCCGCAGCCGGTTTCTTGTATCGCCTGCATCGCGGTATTAAGCTGGGGACCACAATCGCATTTTAATGAGCTAAAGGCATCACCCGTCAAGCATTCCGAATGAATACGAATAAGCGGAATGAGCGCTTCTTTTGACGTCTGACTGTCTTCGATTGATGCCGTGTCCTGCTGATTTAAAACCTCAGTTTGATTGGCCACAGGTAAACCGACAGTAAGCATCACATGCTCTTGACCGTCTGCATTTTCAAAGATATGAATATCAAACTCGCCGTGACGAGTCGGTAGTTTGGCATTGGTGATAAATTGATATGACATTAATGTCCTGCATAAGCCGATCATCGTGACGCTAGCGGTCGGTTAAAGTTTTATAATAATAAAGGTGTGACATAAGCGCTGCTAACTAAAATAGCATACGAAAGCTGTTTGGTGGAAATACACACAAAGTTCACAGACGGCGCACGATGATTAAAGCGACAATTAAAAATAAATGCTATTATGCCATACTATTTTGACGGATACAGTGACAAGTCTTAGCCCTTGCATTACTATGTCGTCACTGTCGCCCGATATGCGCTCAATATGAAAGCAAAATTAGCAGGCGCTATAATATTTTATATGAGGACATAGTCTCATTTTAAAATGTCTATAAAATTGAAAGTTCTAAATTTTGAAAGTTTGTTTTATTTTAAATCGTTATTCACAGCTATTTTAAGCGCTGTATTAATAAAGATATAGTCGATGACATTTGTCAGTTTATAATGTCCGCACTATTATTAACGCCACCTAGATGCTAGCTAGTGATAGCCCGTATCTAAGGTAGCATCTTGTTAGCAGATTGGTAGGTATCGTACGTTTTATGCAGCAGTCACCTCATTCCCCACAGTCTAAGTCATCATCTGCGTCAGCCATTGATTCTGCTGCATCGCTATCGCATCTGCAAAAAACCTATGCAGTTATTCCACGTGAGCGTCCGCATACGCCGCTACTTGATACGGTAGACGCCCCGATTGATTTAAAAGCGTTTAGCGAAAGTCAGCTCATTACCTTGGCGGATGAGCTACGGCTTTTTCTGCTTTATTCAGCTGGTCAAAGTGGCGGTCATTTCGGGGCCAATTTAGGCGTCATTGAGTTGACCATTGCCCTGCATTATCTGTTAGATGCGCCGCAAGATCAGATTGTTTGGGACGTCGGTCATCAGGCCTATGCCCATAAAGTGTTGACGGGTCGCCGTGAAAAGCTTGGTACTATTCGCGCAAAAGATGGTTTGACCGCTTTTCCAGAACGCGCCGAGTCGGTTTATGACACTTTTGGCGTTGGGCATTCATCGACGTCTATTTCGGCGGGTCTTGGCATGAGCCTGGCGCTACGCTATCAAGGCCGCGCGCAAACGGTTGCCTGTATTATAGGTGATGGCGCAATGACCGGCGGCATGGCGTTTGAAGCGATGAATGACGCCGTCCAACAAGATGCGGATTTGCTGGTCATTTTAAACGACAACGACATGTCGATATCTTGCTCGATTGGTGGTTTTTCACGGCATTTAGCGACATTGTGGGAGTCAGGCTATCAGGTTGATATCTCTGATGCTGGCGAGCCGATATTATGCCAGCGTCCTGACATGCAAGCCTACGACCGCCGTAAACGTCATAACGAGCTGCGCGATGTGCCGCAATTAGAAGACAATCTATTTAAAGCCATTGGTTTTACTTATTTCGGTCCGTTTGATGGCCACAATATCCCTGAGCTACTGCGCGTACTATCGCTTGCCAAGCAATTAAAAGGCCCAGTGTTGGTGCATATCTATACCACCAAAGGTAAAGGGTTTGCGCCTGCTGAATTAGATCCAGTTGGCTATCATGCTATCAGTAGATTGCCTGCTGAAGATAGCGAGAAGAAAGCGCTAACCGCTAACTTAGCACCGAGTACACCGCTATTAAAATACTCGCAAGTATTTGGCCAGTTTTTATGTGATAAAGCTGCTGCTGACGAGAAATTGCTTGCGATTACCCCAGCCATGGAAGAAGGCTCGGGCATGATTGAGTTTGCCCGTCAATTTCCCAATCGTTTTTTTGATGTAGCGATTGCTGAACAACACGCGGTAACGTTAGCAGGCGGCATGGCAACCCAAGGTGTCAAGCCAATCGTCGCCATCTATTCAACCTTTTTGCAGCGTGGCTACGATCAGCTGATTCATGACGTGGCATTGCAAAACCTTGATGTGATGTTTGCTGTTGACCGCGCCGGTCTAGTCGGTGAAGATGGTGCTACTCATGCCGGCGTATTCGACTTTGCCTTTTTACGCTGCGTACCAAATATGCTGATTGCCGCGCCAAAAGATGAAAACGAATGTTATCACTTGCTCAATACTTGCTATGAATATCAAGGCTGTACAGCTGTGCGCTATCCGCGCGGGGCTGGCGTTGGCGCGACGATTACCCAGCCCGCACAGGTTTTTTCCATTGGTAAAGCGGTAGTAGAGTCAGTTTTAGGTCAAGATAACGCACCTAATAAGTTGGCATTATTAGCCTTTGGTACCATGGTTGCGACGGCTCAGCAAGCGGCAGAAAGCTTGATTAACGATAATATAAACTCAAACTGCCAAGTACATGTGGTGAATATGCGCTGGGTAAAACCTTTAGATACGCACTTGCTTGACAGCTTAATCAAGCAAGGCATCACCCATATCGCCACTTTAGAAGAGCATACGATTATGGGCGGCGCGGGCAGTGCAGTAAATGAATATTTGTTAAACGAATCAATAGCCTTTAAAAATAGCCGTCCAGTAATCTGTAATATCGGTATTCCTGATCGCTTTATTGCTCATGGTTCACCAGCAGAACAAATGGCTGACTGTGGTCTGGATGTTGCAGGGGTCTTGAGCCAGCTGCAGCAGTTGCTAAAATAAAACCCTATCGCTCAAAAAAAATTGCTAAAATAGCGGATTGAAAAATAAAGCATTTTTGTTTAAACCTCGCCTACTTGCCGTAGGTGTGAATTATTTGACAACTTGGGCGGCACTACTGCTGGCAATCATTTATTTGGTTCGCTAGGCGGCGATGGTTTTCATGAGTTATTAATCCGATTTAATTTTAAGCGGCTTTTATTTTTCGTACATTTTATCAGTCCTATCTTTCAAGTAGTATTCATTCATCAAGCAAATAGGTTATTTATGGAACCCATGGTCGTTATCGCAGCGCGTGCTGCTGAAAAAGTTGGTAAAGAGATTTTATATGCGCATCAAAACCGCCACAAAATCGAGCTAGATATTGAGTCAAAAGGGCTTGATGGTTTAGTGACGCGCATTGATCGTTTTAGCGAAGAGTTGACGATTGAGACCCTAAAAGCCAGCTATCCAAATCACTCGTTTTTGGGTGAAGAGTTTGGTATGCAAGAAGGTCGCGGCAAAGATGCTGACTGGTGCTGGATTATTGATCCGCTAGACGGTACTAAAAACTTCGTCCATGGCGTACCGCAGTTTTGTGTTTCTATCGCGGTGCAACATAAAGGCGTGACCCAGCACGGCGTCATCTATGACCCTGTACGTGATGAGATGTTCTCGGCTAGCCGTGGTAAAGGCGCACGCTTGAACAATCGCCGTATGCAAGTGAGCGAGCGTAAAACCATCGACGGCGGCTTATTTACCACTGGTCATCCGCTTGAGCGTAAACGTAATGGTGAAGTCATCTCTTATGCCAAGCAGCACTTTGAAAGCTTACAAAAAATCTCTGAAGCGGGCGGTCAAATTCGCCGTTTAGGCTCAGCCGCGCTAGATTTATGCTATGTAGCAGCTGGTCGTTTTGACGGTTATTTTGAGATGTCTATTAAGCCGTGGGATATTGCTGCTGGTGAGCTTATCGTCACCGAAGCACGCGGTGTGGTCGTTGACCATACAGGCGCGCACAACTCAATGACCTCAGGCTCTATCTTTGCTTGTAACGTTAAATTACTAAAACCGTTAATGCAAGTGGTTGTCCCAACGTGGGGCGATATTTTGTAGTTTTAACTTATTAAAGATTTAGAAAATTAATATTGAAAAAGCTGGTTCCATTATGGCGCCAGCTTTTTTGTTTTGCCGCTTTTCTTGTCATTACTTTTATCTGTCACCGTAATGCCTTGAAATTCAAGCTCTTTGCTGGTGCGCTCTAATAGTTGCAACTCTTCTTCTATGAGGACGAGCATATCTTGTACATGCGGTAAAGCTTTACTGCAAGCGGTAATGCCAAATTCAATCTTATCCAAATAGCTGGCGAGAGTGATATTCATCGCTTGTCCATTGAATACAATCGATGCCGGATACAAAGATTGCAGACGCGCGCCGTTCCAATATAGCGGCTTCTCTGACCCAGGGACGTTGGAGATAATCAGGTTAAAGGCCTGTTTTTTCGGAAACAGCCCAGTTGCCAAATTGATACCTTCCCACGCATAAGAAATCACACTGTAATTGATAACCTGCGCTTGATTCATACGGCGGAAGCGGCGTTTGCCGTTATTCATACTGCGATGAATCAGCTCGATGCGGCTGAGTGGATCGTCTAAATGCGTGCCCAAATTGGCAAGAACAAATGACAACTGGTTGCCCGCCACGCTATTATCGGTACGTAATGACATGGGTACAAAAGCAATCAAAGGCTTACTTGGTAGCGCATCTATCGACAGGAGATAACGGCGAATAGCACCAGCACAAACGGCAAGCACCACATCGTTTTTACTGATATTTAAACGCTCAGCAATATCATTAAAACGCTGTATCTCATAGGACTGCGCGGCGATGCGCCGCGAGGCTGAAATGCGTTTATTAAGCACACTCATCGGCGCGGCAAAGGTACTGACATAACTGTCATCACCGAAATTTTTTAAGTTATCGAGCAATTCTGTAAATACCGGTTTAATGGTTGATATTTGCTCTTTGATAATGCGCCGCGCCGAACGCTCTTGCGGCAAAATCGCATCGACTTGGTTACGATGACGTGCCATTAGTGACCAAATCGGTAGCGTCACCGGTTCGGTTGGCGATTGCGATAAGGATTTTTTGACCAAGCGCATGGCAGCGATGCCATCAACGAGCGAATGATGGATTTTAAAATATAAGGCAAAACGTTCAGGCGCGCCTTCGCTTTCTGGCTCAATTCCTTCAATAACATGACATTCCCATAGCGGCATTGCCCGATCTAACAGGCGACCATGCTCTCTTGATACGTACATCAAAAGCTCGCGTACACGCGCGGGCTGTGGTAGCGCTACATGGTGCAAGTGATGCTCAACATCAAAGTGTTTGTCTTTTTTCCAAAATATCAAATGCTCAAGCACTTGGTTAAAAGGAAAAGTCGGCGGCACCTCAGAGTGCTGCATCTGCTTGACTAATTGACAAACAAAACTGCTGTCCGCATTTTCGGGCAATTCGAATAAAAATAGACCCCCAACATGCATGGGTTGTTTACGCGACTCAAGAAGTAAAAACAACTGGTCGACTGCTGTGAGAAGTCGCATAATAAATCCTTTTATGACGATGAATAAAAAATGGCAATAAACTAAATAAGTATTCAGTTAAACAAAGGTAAAGTGTAGTAAAATTAAAAAATATAGCAAAAAATTATTGAAAATTTAACAGTAGTTAGAAAAATATCTTAATATAAAAAGCATGGCGCACGGGATTTTTATTATTTCATTATGTGTTAAGCCATGCTTTTAAAGATTTAAGCTAGAAAATTCGCCCTGCAGGATTCAACTTGAAAAATCTAAGCTAAAAACTACTGAAAAAAGTAGCCGGTCTGCGGCGAACTGGCAGCGGCCATTTTGCGCATCGGCATACGACCTGCTAAGAACGCCTGACGCCCTGCCCATATAGCATGTTTCATGGCCTGCGCCATCAGCACAGGATGTTGCGCATTGGCAATGGCGGAGTTCATCAGCACGCCATCACAACCAAGCTCCATCGCAATCGCGGCATCAGAAGCGGTACCGACGCCAGCATCAACCAATACGGGTACATTAGCGTTTTCGATAATAAGGCTAAGCGTATGGCGATTGAGCAAACCTAAACCTGAGCCAATTAAGCTACCAAGCGGCATAATTGCCACACAGCCCATGCTCTCTAATTCTTGAGCGACGATGGGGTCGTCAGAGGTATAAACCATGACTTCAAAACCATCATCGATTAGCACCTTGGCGGCTTTTAGAGTTTCCATCACGTTTGGATAAAGGGTTTTTTCATCGCCTAATACTTCTAGCTTCACCAGATTATGCCCGCCTAATAGCTCGCGAGCAAGCTTACACGTCCGAATCGCGGTTTCGGCATCAAAACAGCCTGCGGTATTGGGTAAGATGGTATATTTATCCGGTGAAATCACATCTAATAAATTTGGCTCATTGCTATTTTGACCAATATTGGTACGGCGAATAGCAACGGTGACAATCTCAGCTTCTGACGCGCCAATCGCCGCACCCGTCTCAGCCATGTCTTTATATTTACCAGTACCGACCAACAATCGAGAAGAGAATGTACGACTGCCAACCGTAAAAGTATCCTGTGATAAGTTATCTTTTAACGATGTATCTTGTGAAAGTGATTGAGCGTTGGTAGGAGTATTTGCGGCTTGTGACATAAGGATAATCCTAATAGCGGGCGGACAAAGGTGACTAACGAGGTTATTAAGTTTGTTACTGTGTTTAATAAGAGTTTTTATTAAATAGTAGTAGAGGCAAAACGTATATAGGCGTTATGTGGCCAAAGGCTTGCGATGTTAAATGCTAATAATATAACTGCTTTAAAAGCAAAGTCATAAATCCAAACAAAGCCTTGCTACTTGTATAAAACAAAATGTTATTATAACAAACTCATACGCGCTTACTGACAATCTTTACCCAGTTTAACGATTGTAGTGTTTTTTGGCATGTATTAGATTGTGTTTTCAAGACTGTTTTCAAAGTTATTTTATAAGCTGTTTTTTAAGTTCTTTTTTAAATTAACCACTCACTAGGTCGTCTTTATGCTGCAGCTGCCGTACAGTTTTGCAAAACGCCATCAAATTTTGGCCATTCTTGCTATTGATCCTGAGTTGCCACCGACCTTGGTGTTGACCAAAACCACGCCACTGTCCGCCATTAATGAGGCGGTGCGTTTTTTACAGCAGCAAGGCGTGCGCGGTGTGCCAAATTACGAAAGTATCAGCATTGAAGATTTCGAAAAACGCATGAATGCCGCCTATGCCGGTAATACGGGCGAGTCGCAGCATATTGCCGCTGGGCTTGAAGACCATCCTGACCTCGATAGCCTGGCCGATAGTGTTCCTGAAACGGAAGATTTGATGGATCAGCAAGACGATGCGCCAATTATTCGTCTGATTAATGCGCTGTTGTCTGAAGCGATACGTTTAAATGCCTCAGATATTCATATTGAAACTTTTGAGAAGCGCTTAGTGGTACGCTTTCGTGTCGATGGAGAGCTAAAAGAAATTATCACGCCAAAACGCCAATTGGCGCCGTTACTGGTCTCGCGTATCAAAGTAATGGCCAAACTGGATATCGCCGAAAAACGTGTGCCGCAAGACGGACGTATTAGCTTGCGCTTAGCGGGACGAGAGGTCGATGTGCGGGTATCGACGCTGCCATCAAGCTTTGGTGAGCGCGTGGTCATGCGTTTATTAGATAAGCAAGCCGGTCGTCTCAATATGACTTATCTCGGACTGTCTGATAATGACTATAGTGAGCTTAAGCGCTTAATCCATCGTCCGCATGGCATTATTTTGGTGACTGGACCGACGGGTTCGGGTAAAACCACTACGCTCTATTCGGCATTAACCGATTTAAATGACCAAACCCGTAATATTTTGACTGCTGAAGATCCGATTGAATTTCAGCTCGATGGTATTGGTCAGACGCAGGTGAATAATAAAGTCGATATGACCTTTGCTAAAAGTTTGCGCGCCATGTTGCGGCAAGATCCAGATGTGGTGATGGTAGGTGAGATTCGTGATTTAGAAACCGCCGAAATCGCCGTGCAAGCGTCTTTGACAGGGCATTTGGTATTATCGACACTGCATACCAATACCGCCATCGGTGCGGTCACACGTTTGCAGGACATGGGCGTAGAGCCATTTTTATTATCGTCCTCACTGATTGGTGTCGTCGCTCAGCGCTTGGTACGGACGCTATGTACGCATTGTCATGGCTGGCAGGCTGCTGATAACGAGCAGGCCAAATTGTTTACTGAAATTGGTATTGCGGCAAATGCTACAAATACGGCTACTGAAAAATTAACAGAGAATATTATTAATTTGCCGAAACCAGTGGGCTGTGATAAATGTAATAATTCAGGCTTTAAAGGGCGGACGGCAATTTATGAAGTGGTACCGATTGACGATACCTTGCGCCGGATGATTCATAGTAATACTGCCGAGTACGAGCTAGAAGAATACGCCCGTCAGCAAACGCCATCGATACGTGCTGATGGACTACGCAAAGTCATAGAGGGTCGGACGACGTTAGAAGAAGTGCTGCGGGTAACCAAAGAAAGCGCCCTAACTGATGACGCTATGATTGTATAAAAAAACGATAGTATAAAGAAAAACGATTGTATAAAGCAAAACGGTTATTGAGTCAAAAGTCGGTGCAATTGGCTCAATAACCGTTAATCAAAAAGTCAGTTTGGTTTATTTTAAGTAGTGCTGCTATTTTGCGGCGATACACTCAACTTCAACGCTTGCGCCCGCTGCCAGCTCTGAAACGCCAAAGGCTGAGCGTACAGGATAAGGCTTAGCCAACTCTGCTTTATAGACTTTATTAAAGCCATCAAAGTCGTCCATATCAGTCAGCATCGCCATACATTTGACGATGTCTGATTTTTGGTAGCCGTACTTTAACAAGGTTTTATTGATATTATCGAGCGCTTGCTTGGCTTCGGCTTTGACGCCACCTTTGACCAATTTACCGTCTTTAAAACCAATCTGTCCTGACATATATAACGTATCGCCCACACGTACCGCTTCTGAAAATGGATAATTGCCGCCATCACCGAGAAATACTGGGCTAGATTTGGTGACGGTTGCATTATTAGTTGTTGGCGCGGCATTAGCCGTAACCGCAAAACCTAAGCCTAATGAACAGGCGCTAATCAGCACTACTTTAGATAAATGAGTCGTCAGTTTATTGATATATCTAGACATACTTGTCTCCTTGTTATTGTAATGTTTTATAAATCCATTTTTTGGTAGCTAATTACTTCTTTAACAGGTTTAAATTAATTGCTCTCGAGTTCCTGTGTTGAGTGTTTGCTGCTTGCTTCACTCTCGTCTTGCTCAGACTTAGATTGCTCATCTTTGGTTTTTTCATTGTCATTTTGCTTGTTTTCTAGCGCTTTAGCGGCTTTACCTTGACGGCGTGCTTCTAGCTCAGATTTGGGTATCCAAGCCCACGTCATCTCGACGACGATAGGGTCACGGTCGCTATCTGACTCGCGGTCATGAATCACGCACGGTATGACCATCTCACCCTTTGGCGTATTTAAAATATCCAAGCGTTGCTGGTCAGATAATGATGCCACCGCGGCGATTTGACCTTTTTTAATCGGGCGATAAAAATTCACCGAGTAAGATTTAATCAATAATACGCGGTCAGAGGGTAGGTTTAAACCCAAAATAAACCCTGTTGCGGTTTCCGCAAGTAAGGTGATAGCAACCGCATGAACCGAGCCAATATGGTTTTGCACCGCTTTGGTATTATTTAAGCTGACCACCACTTGATTGGGATCGACGTTTTCATAATAAATACCTGTTGTACCCACGTATGGCACCACTTTACCAAAGGCTTTCGATAAAATGCTGGCGCGCGCGGCCGCAGGCAGAAACTTGGTGACAGATAGCAGTTTGGTAAATTGGTTGCTGATGGGTTTTAGCGTGCTATTTGGTTTTTCGTCTAGCACTTTGGTGTTGTCAGAAACTCTGGCTGGTAGTTTGCTACTCAGTTTGCTAGGGAGTTTCTTTAATAATCCTGACATACAACATTCCTCAATTTTAAGTGGGATTTACAGTGTTTTGCTAGTGCGATAAAAAGGTTAAGACGATAGATAAGGCGACAAATTCTTTTTATCTTCGCAACTTAACTTAGCAACTATTTTAGTTATGGTACATTAAGTGCCGTATCGCTACCATTATTAACATGAACTGCCGCGCGTATAAAATATGACTAACGTAACGGTATCTTAGGTATGAGAAGTAATGCCATTTTTGTTAGCTCGTTTAATTTTAGCGAGCCACGTTATAATCGTCAGGTTTTAGCACATTTCAACTATTTTGCCGTTTTTTTCTCATGTTCGACAATGCCATGCTAGATAAGGTCATGCCAAATATGTCTCCTTCCAAACCAACCAATATCATCTATACAGGCATTGCTGGTACAGGTAAAACCTATCGCTTGCTCCAAATCGCACAGCAATATACTGACTGCTTACCAAAGATAAATGACAAAGAATTATTGAGACAACTTTTGCAGCCGTTAAGCTGGCGTGATGTGGTTTGTTTGATATTTTTGGATTTTAAGTCTAAAAAACAGGACTTGGTCAAGGTGCCAGAAATTGTCAATCATGAGTTTTTTGTCAATAAAGCGGCGCAAAATGCACGTGATAAAAACTTAAGCAATACCGCTTGGTCTGTGCTGCAAATGCATACGCCTGCTAGCTCACAAACCGTTAGTTATAAAAATCGAGCCAGCCAAGCCTATTTTGATAAAGACCATAGCGGTGCATGGTATTTACTGCCAGAAAGTATAGATTTGTTAAGTGATTTAGCGCAGCAATTAGCTGAGTTTCAACAGGCGCAGCGCGAGAATAATAGCCAAAATAAAGAGTTCCGTCAGCAGCGCTTTAGTATGGTCAGCTTTCATCAAGCCTATGGTTATGAGGAATTTGTCGAAGGTATCCGTCCGGTGATGGCATCGTCCGATCATACAAAAAACAGCTCATCTCAAATGAGTTATGACGTGCAAGATGGTGCATTTTTGAAATTGTGCCAACGCGCTGCTAATGATCCCGAGCAGCGTTATGCGATGCTGATTGATGAAATTAATCGCGCTAACGTATCACGGGTCTTTGGCGAGCTATTAAGTTTGATTGAACCCGATAAACGCGCTGGCATGGCAAATACGATGACGGTTAATTTGGCCTATTCAGGGCGAACCTTTAACGTCCCTGCCAACGTTGATATTTATGCCACCATGAACACCCAAGACCACTCACTAGCGCCGCTTGATATGGCATTACGACGGCGTTTTCGCTTTATTGATTGTCCGCCGCAGCCCGAATTATTACCTGTTATTTATGTCAATCCAGTTAATTCAGAAACCGGTAATTCAGAAACCGGTAATTCAGAAACGGTTGATCCGGCAGAAACGATAGATTTAGCAAAAATTTTAACTGGTTTAAATCATCGTATTACGCAAACCCTTGGTGCAGAGGCGCAATTAGGTCATGCGTTTTTATGGTCAGTAGACAGTCTTGAACAATTGCAAACGGCACTGATTGAGCAAATCATTCCGCAATTGGCGCAAGCAGCGGGTGGACAAGTCACTGTTTTGCAATATATCTTTCAAGATGAGCAGCAGCCGCTAAATGCGCAGTTTATACAAGATAGCCAAGCACTGATTGATAATGCCAATAACTTAGCCAGTCCTAATAATTCAAATCCCATGTTTGCCGACCAGCATTCATTGCTCGGCCAGTCTATGAGTAGTGGCAGTTATAAAATTAATGCCGATTTAATCAATAATACGGCTGAGTTTGCCAAGCCGTTTGTCTATCAGCGTTTATATTAACAAGGTGGCTAGCTTGTGATGAGTAGAGTATTACAGTCTGATGACAAAGCGATAGGCAGCCACATTAATCACAACGTTAATAGTGGCAATAGCAATAGTGCGAGTATTGCTAATAACGTCAGTGCGGCTGCACTTAGTGCTAATATTATTACGGTGTTTGAGCATCAACGTTTAACGGCCTATGATTTTGCCCACGTAGCGGACTTTCACTGGTTAATAACGCAAGAGCTTGCCTTTTTTAGCATTAAACGTCAGCAAGGACAATGGCAGCTAAAAGTCGGCCATTATATTGGTATTATTTTATTACCCAGTGGCATGACGCTTGAGATATTGCCTAAGTTAATAGCAAAAACGTCTAGCAAACATAATCAGCAACAGCCATACGGTTTAGCTAAATCCAATGACATCAATCAAACGCGGCAATGGGTGCAGAATATGCTGGCGGATTTAACCAGTAGCAGTCATGATAAAAATAAGCTTCCTAATGCAAAAAACTTTGGCCAATTTAGCGATCAGTTAGCAGCGCTACCGACTAAAGCAATGCCATTATCTGACTGGCTGCTTGCGCAGTTTTTACAGCGTTTGGCGCATTATCAGCCGACGAAGCATTATCAAGCGCAAATCCATAACCAAGCAGCGTTACAAGGTCGTTTGCTGATTAAAGAGCAATTACGCCATAACAGCATGCAGCCGCATAAGTTTGTCTGTGAAAGCAGTGTGCTGAGCCAAAAGATGCTGTGTAATCGCTTGATTAAAAGCGCGCTCAACTTACTTACTCCGTTATCTCCACCATCAATGTCACTGCCCGCATTACAGCAGTGGCGACAAGTAGCAGGGTTAAGTCGTTATGAGTTGCAGCGGCTTGAGTCTTTTTATCAGCAAGCAAAGCGGCAATTGGCGCTACAGCCTTTATCTCGGCAGCAATTACAAGCGGCGCAGCAATTATTGGACTTAGCTTATTGGCTCTTGCAGCAATCTGACGCTCATACTGGCAATGGCGTTAAGCCACAAACATTAGCCAATCAAAACGCCGCACAACCGCGCCTATGTTTATTGATTGATATGAATCAAGCGTTCGAGCAATGGGCAAGTCTGCGCATAGCGGCCCAGTTTCAGCAAATTGATTTGGCTTATAAGCCTTTGTTTCAAGCACAGCGAGTGTGGCTACATGATGCAAAAGGGCAGGCATGTTTGTCCATTCGTCCTGATTTATTGATTTATAAAAGTGCTCATGTGCAGACTGACCCTAATCTCAAAGCGCTTGACGGGGACTCCGTAAAGCCAGAATCGCATATGTCTGCTCACTTACCCCAATCAGGTAATTATAGCCATGTGATTGATATTAAATGGAAGCATTTGCCGCATGCAGGGGCGATTAGTGCGGGCGACGCCTATCAGTTGAGCAGTTACGCGCAGGCTTATCACGCCGAGCAGGGCTGGCTGGTTTATCCGGTACAGGACAATAGCAGACAACCAATCCTGCTCCAGCAACAAGCTTATAATGACGCAGACAATGATAAAAGCTACAAAAAGCCGTCCAATCATGCCAAATTATGGCTGATGCCCTTTAATGTGCTGACCGGAAAAGTAAACGGTGACTTGCTTCCAGATTTGAATGTAGTATAATAAGCGCTGTTGGCAATGTAGTATTAAGGTCAGTAAAAAACCAACGTTGCGACGCCGCCATTGTTATAAAAATGGCGCATTTTTGAAAGAATTTAACGATTCTTTAAAATAATCAAAAATAGGTGTTGACACAATCGGCTTTACCCCTTAATATGTGCACCTCGATAGCGAGGAACATTAACAAGTTAGCGGTATTACCAACAACAAGTTAATTAACAAATTATCGAGATAATAGAGAATTTCGGAGTGTGGCGCAGTTTGGTAGCGCATCTGGTTTGGGACCAGAGGGTCGTAGGTTCGAATCCTATCACTCCGACCATCTATTTAAAGAGCCTTACAGGCTTTTTTTTATGTATGATGATATAGTTTTTTATGTTAGATATTTCTGATATGATAAACCAATCAAAATATATAAAAGTCCTCTAAGAGCGCCTGTAGCTCAGCTGGATAGAGCATCTCCCTTCTAAGGAGGTGGCCGCAGGTTCGAATCCTGCCAGGCGCACCATTTAGCCTGTCAATCTTGCCTTATCAGGCAATAGTTATGGCGGTTGTAGCTCAGTTGGTAGAGCCCCGGGTTGTGATCTCGGTTGTCGTGGGTTCGAGTCCCATCAGTCGCCCCATATTTTATTCTGCATCTCCTTCCTCATTAAATTCAAAAATATCAAAATAACCCTGCTTGCCTTTACTGGCATTTTTTTGTGCCTGTTTGTTTTATATCAATGCATACTTTTTAAGTTATGATGATATGCGAACTAGCCTGCTGTTTTAATTCTAATAAGTTATAAGCTTCCCAGGCATTTAATTATCTAAGCATCTGCTAGCCTTTTTTCGCTGTTTTTCTTATGATAGATAGGCTCGCGAATGTTCTATCATTTGTTAAGCCTTGTTCAATTAAGCTATCACATTAAATTATTTACTTGATATTCTTATTCAAATTTTTGCTTTGATTTTATCTAAAATAAAATACCTATCAAATAAAAATAAAATTTTTTGCCCCATTATTTCAAAAGATTTTGCAGTCATCAGTGCTTTGTTTCTATTTTTAAATTTTGCTATTTTAATTACCCATGATTGAGGAAGTGAGCGATGGACGCACTAAGCGTGTTGCTACAAAATGTACATTTATTCGAAACGAAGTATTATCGATTGAATGTGACGGGCAATTGGTCTTATTCACTCACTAGGCAAGATACGATTTTATTTTATTTGGTGATGTCGGGTGGTTTTTGTATCGACGTCGGCAATGGCCCACGAGAAACGCGCGCTGGCGATATGATTATGATTCCAAGCGCGCATCAGCATGTGAGTTATGCGCTAAACTATCATAGTGATGAGGCGCAGCCGTTAGATGAGTTATTGACGAGCTGTAAAGAGCATACGCTGGATTTAAAGGGTGACGGTGATTCTGAGGCGTCATTGATATTAATCGAGTGTAAGTATGATAAGGCGATGATTCGGCCTTTATTGTCCGTACTGCCATCGATTCTGCCGGAAGTCAATGATGAAGATGATGGCCGGTTTGAGGTGATTGATGTCGAGATTAGGCTGCTGACGCTAGAGGCTGAGCACGAGCGCATGGGTAAAACCGCGGTGATCAATCATTGGGCAAGTATTATGATGATTGAATGTTTGCGGGTATATATTGAAAGTCTGCCTGAAGCCACTGAGAATTGGCTAAAAGCGATGAAAGATCCGTTTTTGACCAAAGCGCTGGTTGCGATGCATGAGATGCCAAGCGAAAATTGGACGATTAATAAGCTTGCTGAGGTAGCAGGCATGTCGCGCTCAAGCTTTGCTCAGCGCTTTAAAGAGGTCGTTGGTATACCGCCGTTGACCTATTTGATGGATTATCGCTTGCGCTTGGCCGCGCGTTATTTGCGTTTGCAGCAAAACAGTATCAGCCGTATTAGCGGTTTGGTTGGTTATGCTTCGGATTCAACCTTTAGCCAAGCGTTTAAGCGTGTTTACGGCATCTCCCCTAAAGCTTATCGGCAGCAGTATCAACAGCAAACGCTCTCTTAATTAGCTGTTAATTGCTAAACCTTTTTTAAAAGCGCTCAGGCTATTTATCGGCTTTAGCGCTTTTTTGCTCGCTGCTCATTATTAATTAAAACTCCCGCCTTTTAGCATAACTATTGGTTACTACTACCTTTATCACTGATTTAGATACTGAGTATTTCGGCGATGGCTAGCTGACAATGCACTTAGGTTAAGGTACTATAGAGTCATGTTTTGCCCAAGCTTCATAGCGAGATTCTAGCGCATTTTATGGCACTATCTGCTGGCCGCTATTGGAAAGTAGTTGGTTATAAGTGCTGATAGACTATTCATTTAGGATAACTTGGGCAAAGTTTATTTTTACAGCTAATGGTATTTTATGACTGAACCAACCGCTAAGCCAACCGTGACTTCAAATAGCCAGCATACTACTGCGTCCGCTACTTCGACAGCCAACGCTGATAAAAAAGACGTGAAAAGTAAGGCAAAAAATAAACCGCGTACGGCAAAAAATAAGCAAAAAACCAATATTACGCCTGTGCTTGATAAAGCGGCGCTGCTCGCGTTATTTACCTTGCCAGACGCCGAATCAGGTGCTGAGCAAGTAAGTCTAAATACTCTTAGCAGCAGTGAATCGAATAGCAGCGAAACCAATATCGCCGCGCAGCGGTTAGCGCTTTATCGTCGTCAGCATGAGCGTACACGTCAGCTTTATATGGCGTCTGCCGCCACCCGTCCTACGTATCTGGTGCAAACGCTAAAAACCCAGTTTGCAGAATATCAGCAATATTTACTGGCGCAGCAGCTTGATAAACGTGGTCTGATGGATACCGACGGGCTAGAGCGTTTATGGCAACAGTTGCACGTGGTCGATGATATTATCGAAGATATCGTCCGTCATATGCCGGCGCAGCAGCCCGCTGGTTGGCAGCTGACGACGCAAGATGGTCATAATCCACTGCGTTTCCCTACCGTTGGTAAACTCAAACATGACAAGCCTATTGTAGATCAAGGCAGCTTGAACAGTTATGTCCTCGGGCACTTTGGGGTTAGCAGCTTTACTTATGACCGCGCTTATTATATTGGACACGTGGTTGGTTACTTATTTAGCTGCTATTTTTGCGCCCATCTGTCTATCAGTTATGGGGTTACCGCCCTTGCTCCGCAGATCGTGAGCGACTATGAATACGCTAGTTTAGAGACGCCACATATGGTAAGACTGCTACAAGGCTTGGATGGTTATTGCAAAAAACGTATTTATCAATTGGCGGTTATCTGTGCGCGCCTTAGTGTCTTTGCTAGCGATAAGCGTATCGAGCGCATGCTGATTGCTGAGGTCAATGACTTTGATAAAAAATTGCAACAACAGCATTTAGATGTTTTATTATTACAAGGCTTAATGCCAGATAGTAGTGATTCTACGCCGCTTTTTTAAGGTGTTTATTCGCTAAAATTTACTTTAAAATTCCTGCTTATCAGCATTTCTCATTGACCACCTTAGGATATTTGCCGCTATGCCCGCTTATCATTATAAAGCGTTAGACGACCATGGCAGTGTCCAAAAGGGCTTAATCGAAGGCGACTCGGCGCGCCAAGTGCGTCAGCAGCTGCGCGATAAGCAGTGGACCCCCGTTGAAGTCAACGCGGTCAATGACAGACAAAGTCAACACAAAAGCCGCTATAAAAAACCCTCTGCTTACGAGTTGGCATTGCTGACGCGTCAATTATCGGTATTGCTTGCCGCCGGTATCCCTTTAGAAGAAACGCTCGCTGCCGTCGCCAAACAATCGCCAAAAACCCATATCAAATCATTGATGCTTGCCGTGCGCTCGCACGTACTAGAAGGCTTGAGCCTTGCGCGTGCGCTGCAACAAGCGGCCAGTTTTCCGCCGCTTTATATTGCTACCATTGCCGCAGGGGAGAAGTCCGGTCATTTAGATTTAATTCTCAATCAATTGGCAGACTACACCGAAAACCGTTTTGCCCTACAAAAGAAAATCCAAGGGGCGATGGTCTATCCGATTGTGCTGATGGTGATGGCGGTTGGGGTAATCATGGGCTTGATGAGCTTTGTGGTGCCTAAAATTGTCAAAGTTTTTGAACAATCTGAGCAAGCGCTGCCCTTAATTACCCAAGTGGTTCTGAGTTTATCAAATCTTATCACCCAGTGGTGGTGGCTAATGCTGCTGGTCTTGGCAGGCGCGGCGTTTTTGTTTTATCGCTTTGCCCAAACTCAAGCAGGTAAATTAGCCATAGACAGTACCGTGCTTAAATTGCCGATATTGGCTAGGTTGTCAAAAGGGCTTAATGCGGCGCGTTTTGCCAGTACGCTTGCGATATTGGTACGCTCGGGGGTGCCGCTGATTGAAGCGCTGCATATTGGCGCGGCGGTGACGACCAATTTACACATTCAAAAAACCATTATCACCGCAGCCGATAGGGTAACGGAAGGCTCAAGCTTATCGAGTCAATTAGAAAAATCCGCCTACTTTCCGCCGATGATGGTACAAATGATTAAAAGTGGGGAAAATTCAGGCGAGCTTGAAAACATGCTCAGCCGCGCCGCTAATATGCAAGAGGCCGAAGCAACCAACTTTATCAGCACCTTACTGTCGTTACTTGAGCCGTTAATGCTAGTACTGATGGGCGTGGTGGTGATGATTATCGTCATGGCGGTGATGCTGCCGATTGTGAATATGAATGATTTGGCAGGTTAGTAAACGCTTAAGCTTTGTTAATTTCTCTGCAGCTGACTCAAAATCTATTACCTTTATCTTGCTAAAGCTTCCGCTAAATTTCTTAAGCCTTGCTTACTGTTGTAGATTGTTGACAGCGGTACGTTTTTACTAGAGCACAGTCAATCATCACGCTATAGTAAGCGCTCGTCAAAAGCTTTGCTTATAAACTGTTTAGTATAAAGGATAGCGGTCATCCAATATTTCACGGCGTGTATCCATAAAAGTCAATATTCATAACAATCCACTGCAGCGCTGGATAAAAATAAAAGCATGGTTTATAGTGATAAACGGTTTAGGGTTCATTAATTTAAAGCCAACCCATTAAAACGCTCTGAACAGCACATTCATTATTTATATCACCTGATACCAAAAGCGATGACCAAAGCGATGACTATAATTGACACGACGCAAGTAGATACCATGCCAAAAAACGCTAGGAATAATGAGAAGTTGCAGGCAGAAAATATGAATAAAAATACGCCCGCTGCTCTGAAAGGTCGTGCGTTATTGCGTCATAGCCAATCTGGATTTACCCTTATTGAGATTATGGTGGTGATTGTGATTTTGGCCATTCTCGCAGGTCTAGTCGTACCAAAAGTGGTTGGACAAAGTGACAAAGCGCGCGTCAAAACCACAGAAACGGCGCTGGCAACGGTATCCAATGCGCTTGATATGTACAAGGTTGATAATTCGCGTTATCCAACGACGGCGCAAGGTTTAGAGGCCCTAACCACACCGCCCGCTGACGCCAAAAACTATCCCGATGGCGGTTATATCAAAGGTGGCTATCCGACCGATGGTTGGGAAAACGAGCTGCAATATGTCGCGCCAGGTAGTGAAGGCCGCCCTTATGATTTATTTTCATTAGGCGCTGATGGGCAGCAAGGCGGCGAAGGGCAAGACGCTGATATTTATGCCCAGTTATAAGCTGCGCTTTAAAGTGATTAGATTAAAGTGATTAGCGCTGAGCAACATAGCGTTTTCTAACACTTTATTGATTAATGCGGCGTTAAAATTTCTAAATATCAACCAATAAGGCTTTATTGGTTGATATTTTTTATGAAAGCATAAAATAAGTACTATGCCGGTAAGTACCATGCTGAATAGACACCCACCATATACGTTCAGCCTTTTTAATCAAAAGTCATGACAAACAGTTATTAAGAGTAATTTTAAAACCCGCTATCAAAGGTAGTTATTTATGTTTATCAAAACAGCCACGCTAGTTATCAAAAAACGCCTTGCTAAAAAGTCTCATCTATTGGCAATGGCGCTTATAAGCACCTCGTTGATGACAGGTTTATCAACAATTTCGATGAGCGCGCAGGCAGCAGGGCTAGGTGAATTGTTTGGCAATAACAATGCAGCACAATCGAAGTTCTTGCCGGTCGATAAAGCTTTTAAAGTAGATAGTATTACCAAAGCGACGTCTAAAGGCACGCAGTTATCGATTACCTTTGATATCACGCCCGGCCATTACGTTTATAAAGACAAGCTGACGCTAAGTTTTCCAAAGGGCATCAGTGCGACGCCATTTCGCTTTAGCCAGTCGCCAATTTCTATTAATGATCCTACCTTTGGGAAAGTGTCTGTTTTTACGCAAAAAAATATAATTGCTACCACCACGCTGAGCACCAATAATAGTAAAGGCGCCAAAAATGTACCCGTTGTCATCGGCTGGCAGGGCTGTGCTAAAGCGGGTCTATGCTATCCTCCAGAGAAAATTAAAACCACAGTCAATATTGGCACAGCTGGTAAATAAACAGCCACGTAAATAAATAATGATGTAAATAGACGAGTCTATACAGACAGTGAATTGGTCAATTCGAATTTTGGTAATAATAGGTAGCCCTTCATGTCCCTTAAGAGCGCAGAAAAGTCTCCGTCATTGACGCAAAATAAACCGTCAAAAAAATCTTATCTGTTGGCGTTCGCTTTCAGCGCGGGCTCATTATTGACAGGGCTAGGAGCTACTGGGCTGACGGCCGTGCCAGTGGCATCGCAAGCGGCAGGATTGGGCGATTTATTTAGCAGTGATAAAAGCGCGACCCAACCGAAATTTTTGCCCGTTAACGAAGCGTTTCAGGTCAGCAGTAGTAGCAAACCTGTCAATAATGGTACGCGCTTAGCCATTAACTTTGACATTACGCCTGAGCACTATGTTTATAAAGACCAAATTAAGCTAACGCTGCCTGGTGGCGTGAGCGCTGCACCTTTTACCTTTAGCCAAAAGCCAGTCTCCATTGATGATCCAACCTTTGGGCAAGTATTGGTATTTGACCAAGCCAATATGGTTGCTACTACCATTTTGAGTAGTAGTAATGGCAAAGGTATAGATAATGCTGCTGTAACGATAGGTTGGCAAGGCTGTGCCAAAGCGGGTCTATGCTATCCACCGGAGAAAATAAAAACCACGGTCAATATTGCTGCTGCGTCACAATCGGCAGCCAATAGTTCAAGTAGCACTGCTACAGATTCTGCGAGCAATAATAGCAATGCAGAAACTGCGCAAGCCTCTACAGATGGGACAGTTACCAATAGTCTTGCTACAGAGCAAACTACGCCAGATGACGAGGTGATTGATTATGCATTGTTAGATGACGAAGCGTTAGATGCAGAGCTTGGTGCAATCAATACCATCTCTGGAGCCGATGAAGAAGTGGTAGGCGATAATGTCACAAGTGAAGCAGCGAACAATAGCGCTGCAACAAACAATACCGTTGTTGGTGATAACACGATTGATAGCGACCCTTTTGGCTTAGCCTCGCATCCGTGGTTGGCATTGGTGTTATTATTTTTGGCAGGATTAGGCTTGGCATTGACGCCATGCGTGTTACCGATGCTACCGATTGTTGCCAATATCGTCGCGCGTGAAGACAATCCAACGGTAAAACGCGGTGTTATTTTAACGACCAGCTACGCTATTGGTGTTGCCATCGCTTATGGTATTTTAGGCGCGGTCATTGCGGTATTTGGCGAATCGTTAGGCATTATCGGTTGGCTACAAAATCCGATTATTTTAATTGGGTTTGCCATCGTTTTTGTCTTATTAGCCCTTTATATGTTGGGCGTATTTAGCATTCGTCTGCCAAGATTCATCAGTAGTAAAATGCAGGGTCTAAGCCAAGCAGGTGATAGCAAGCTTGGTAGTACGGGTGGCAGTTTAATCGCTGGTTTTTTATCGGCGCTCGTGGTATCGCCATGCGTTTCGGCACCCTTATTTGGTGCGCTACTTGCCGTATCGACGATTGGTAGCCCACTTCTCGGGTTTGCCGCTTTATTTATGCTCGGTTTTGGTTTGTCGGCACCGCTTATTTTAATCGGCGCGACCCAAGGCAAAATAATGCCCAAAGCTGGCGAGTGGATGAACTGGGTCAAGCAAGGCTTTGCTTTGCTGCTGTTTGCCGTGGCGTTGTTATTAATTGAGCGCGTCTTTATATCGCCTGTAATGCTGATGGTGTGGGCACTGTGGTTTATGGTAGTGGCGATGTGGGCATGGAGCTGGCTAGGCAAAGGTCGGATGCTGACCCAAGCGCTAGGCTTAATCGCCGGTATTTGGGCGACGTGCTTAATCGTTGGTGCCGCCTTAGGTAACGATGATAGCTTACATCCGCTGGCGTCATTAAGTGCGGCTCCGATGATGCAGACGACTGCTGGTCAACCAGCCACCAGTAATGCAACCGATAAGACGGTCACGACGCTGGCTGAGCTAGGCACTATTGTCGCCGCCAACCCTAAAGTGCTGGTCGATGTCACCGCTGAATGGTGCATTGAGTGCCGGATTATGGATAAAAACTTATTTCATAATCGCCCGGCGCAGATGCAAGATTGGCAATTGGTCAGACTTGATATCACGGAGACAACAGCGGATTCAAAAGCAATCTTAGCGCGTTATAAACTATTTGGTCCGCCAGCATTGCTGTATTATCAAGACGGTCAATTGGTCAATCAACAAGTAGGTGAAATCGGGCGCGCAGAATTTGAGCAAACCTTAACTGCGTTAAATTAATCGTTCAAATGTAGATAAATTCCACGTCATTTCTACCCATTAAAAAGCCAACATCCTTCGATAAGAGGATGTTGGCTTTTTCAATCTTACTAAATAGCCTTTTTAATATAGACGCTAAATCCTTGGTTTAACGTTATTTATTACTATTATTTAACTACTTACCTTATTATTTACATCAGCATTTGCTCGCAATAACGCTAGTATAGTACCCTTATTTTCATTACAATAAAGCAACATTGCGAAAGGCGCATTACCACAAGTAATGGCTACCTGACACGTCCATATTTATTGGTTTTCTCTGGTTTTTATTCTATTTTAGCAATCATGCTAATGGTTATATCAATTATCTCATAGACTCTGCTGGCACTCATGCCAGTTAGATAAAGGACACTTATGTTTTCTACTATTACGCCGCAGCGTCCCTCTTTAGCGCTTAACAAAGCAGGCAAAAATAATAACAGTCAGCGGTCCAAAAGCTATTTAACCATGGCGGTTGGGACAGCGCTTGCTTGTTTTACCTTACAAGCCCACGCAGCCAATGGCGCTCAAAGCTACGAAGAGCTACCGGTAGAGAGTATCGCATTTGAGTATGATACTGATGAGGCGGCAAAAGTTGTCAATAAGCGTGTGGTCAATCCAAATGCGGCGGCTCAAAGCGACATGGTGATTAGTAAGGAGTTTGTCGCCGAACAAGCAAGACTGTTTTATGAATGTACACAAGTGCAAACCAGTGGCGCGCGTTTGGCTTGTTTTGATAAAGTTGCTGAGCAAGGTAAAACGCCGAGCTACACCACGACTAAACAACCAGTTGATTTGGCAAAAACCCTACAAAGTACCCTTGCTGGTAATCCGCAAGTTGTCCTAGTAGAGGAAAACACCACCATTTCTGCAAAAGGTAATGCGACGAATAATGAAGCTGGTAATGGCGAAAGTTTGGATACGGTTGGACTGACGCAAAGGGAGGCGGAAGTATTAGAAAACGTCGGCGTCACCCAAGCTGATATCGAGAAATACACGCCGTTAAGTTTGGCTTATGATTTGGATAAAAACAGCGAGCGCGGTACCTGGACAGTCAGACCGCACCGACCAACTTATTTGCTACCGCTATTTTATACTTTTGATCCCAATTTAGGTCCAAGCACGCCGTCGCAAGATAAAGAGGAATTTACCTCTAACGACACCCGTAATACAGAGCTAAAGTTCCAGCTGTCATTAAAGACCAAAGTGATGGAAGATTTGTTTGATACCAGTGCCGATTTATGGTTTGGTTATACCCAAGAGTCGCACTGGCAGGTTTATAACGAAGACAACTCACGACCATTTCGTGCTACCGATTATCAGCCGGAGATATTTTTGACCCAGCCTGTCACAGCTGATCTGCCTTTTGGTGGCCGTCTGCGCATGTTAGGAGCGGGTGCGATTCACCACTCTAATGGGCAAGATGATCCCTTATCGCGCTCGTGGAACCGTGCTTATCTGATGGCAGGGGCAGAGTGGGGCAAATTGTCGGTCATACCGCGTCTATGGGCGCGCGTCAATAACGAGAGCTCTAGTAGTGAGGACAATCCAGACATCGAAGATTACATGGGCTATGGCGATATCAAGTTCTTATATGACTTGCCTGAGCAGAAAAGCCTAAGCGGTACCTTGCGTTATAATCCGAGTACCAACAAGGGTGCTGCCCAAATTGATTATGTCTATCCATTATCCAAAAACGTTAACGGCTATGTTCAATTATTCCAAGGTTATGGCGAATCCATTATTGATTATAACCATGAAAACACTTCGATTGGTTTTGGTATCGTGCTAAATGACTGGAAAGGTTTTTAGGATAAACGCGCCGATAGGTATCGATAGATGCGCCGTTTAGCGCCTTATCAAAGCGGACTATGGCTGGCAGAGTATGGAGACGTACGCTGTCAGTTATGTCGTATTTATCGTAGTACACCGCAATCCCACCTGCCACAAAATCAACCCTCAGCAATTCCGCCTAATAATCACTCCTTTTTTACGAAGCTACGCCAGCACGTTAATAACCGTTTTGATAGCGGCTTACTTTGCTCTGATTGTCATAACAGTATTGTGTGGCTACCTAAATCCTTTGACGTGGATATTACGGCGGGCACTAGTCTGTCTATACAAGCAGCCACTTATTATGACTATCCGATACGGCAAGCGATCCGTGCGTTTAAACATCATGAAGATATGACTAAGCTGCCATTATTGCTGCATGCACTGCGCCAATTACCTAGACCGCAGGGCTGCCATCGCGATAATAGCGTCATTGTTGCCATGCCGACAACCAATCAACGGCTTGTTAAACGTGGTTTTGATCCGGTGAGTATTTTAGCCGCGCAACTGTCTAAGCATTGGCAAATTCCACTGTGGAACGGCGTAGAACGTATCGATAATACTGTCAGTCAGCAAGGACTAACGCGGGCTGAGCGTTTAGGCAATTTAGACAATGCCTTTGCTTTAGTAGAAACACCTCCCGCGAAGCGTTTATTGTTATTCGATGATGTTGCGACTACAGGAGCAAGTTTACAAGCACTGGCGCGCACATTGTATCTTCAAACTCTTCCACTTGGAGCATCTGTTTCATCTTCATCAGACAATCCATATAAATTGCAG
The DNA here is from genome assembly GCF_016613355.1 of Psychrobacter sp. M9-54-1. NCBI lineage: Bacteria > Pseudomonadati > Pseudomonadota > Gammaproteobacteria > Moraxellales > Moraxellaceae > Psychrobacter > Psychrobacter sp. M9-54-1. The sequence goes on from NZ_JADGFW010000013.1 coordinate 83,804, forward strand.
GCTTTTACACTGGCTCATGGGAGTCAGTATTAAAATTGTCTCGATATATGAAGTCAGACAATTATGTTGCTAATATGTTACCTTAACGTTATATTTACGATAAAAATCATAAAGATAATTGTGATGTATGTTTTTAATTGTGCGCAAATTTATACTTACGAGAATATTTCAGCGATAAAAAATTGAAATGTAAATGAATTATTTAGAATAAGCATATGTTCTGGAATAGAAGTTGCATGGATATCTATAGACAGTAATTAAGTCCCGCTCAGGGTTTTAAGTTAACAATATCTTAAATACAACGAAAGATAGAGGTAGGAATTTGAGTGAAGGCATCTGAGAATAACGTAGCACAGACGTTACGAATGACCAGCTCAGGGTTCACCCTGATTGAGCTGATGGTCACGATTGCCGTGCTTGCTATTATCGTCAGTATTGCTGCGCCCAGTATCAGTACTCAGCTTGCCAATCAAAGAGTAAAGTCGACGACGGCGACGTTAGAGAATGCGTTAAAAGAAGCCAAAGTGGAAAGTGTGATTCGTCGTCAGAACCTTATTTTGAGCTATGACAATACTAGAACGCCTAAAATAATTACGATTACTGCCCCTGATTCAAAAACTATCGCAAATTATAGTTATAACGTTGAAAGTACTATCAAGCCAGACACACCCGTAACTATTGTCTTTGAGCCAAGTAAACGGGTTAGCACAGTACGTACTTATACAATCTGTGATAGCAATGCTAATGCAACGACGCGCCAGATTGAGGTGAATCGAGTGGCTAATATCACTAGTAAATTGGGAGGGACATGTTAATGAATAATCCAAACTCTCAAAGTGGTGTGGGATTGATTGAGGTTATGGTTGCTCTATTATTATTGGCAGTGGCAATAATTGGTTACAGTGCTTTACAAGGACAGGCTATTAAAGTGACTAATGAATCCCTCGAGCGCTCCCAATCACTAGTGATAATGCGAATGATAGCAGAAAAAATCCACGCTAATCCTTCTGCTATCGCGACTTATGAAAGAAGCTTAAATGTAGCCGGTACACCAGCTGCTCCTAGTAAACTATGTGGTTTAGATGGTGGTGCCATAACTGATTTATGCCAGCCAGCCGAGCTAGCTGTAGCTGAAAGCTTTAAAATTAAATCTGAATTACAAAACTATGATTTTCAAATACAGATGCACCCTTGTCCTAATACTGGAGGCACAGGAACTAATGCAGCAGCGAATATCATGTACTCATATTGTTTAATATCAGCCTGGGGAGACACTACCCCTACTATCGGTACTAACGAAAATAAAGATTGCTTGACTTCTCGAGTTGTCGATGGAGATGCTGTAAAGGAAGCGGGTGGTAGTTACCATCCTAAAGCAACTTGTATGATGATGGAAATATGATATGAGTTCAATGCAGTATAAAACGATATCTTGGAGTTCTAGCGAAATGTTATCCAAAAACAATGATGGTTTTACTTTAGTAGAATTGATGATTGCACTGGTACTAGGATTACTGATTTCTGCTGCTGCATTACAGATTTTTTATACTAGTTCAGTCAATAGTCGTCGTCAAGAAGCAAGCTCGCAAGTACAAGATAATGCTATTTTTGGTTTTTCACAGATGCAAAAAAACTTAAGACGTTCTAATTATGGGGCTAAATCTACAAGTGCCCATGATGAGTATTTTATGAATCATTTGACTCCGCAAGGTGGTGTGGTATTGACAGCACCACTCGGAACTTCGGGTAAATGGTTAGAAGGTAATTTATCTGGTTTAGTTTTAAGTGGTGCGGCTATTCCGAGCGAGTTGTTATCGAATAATGCCTCTACAAAAAGTATAAGTAATTTAAATGGTATCGTAAATAGTGATCAACTGACTATACAATATCAGTCTGGTCAAGCAGGATCATATGATTGTGAAGGAGATGAGATACCAGAAAATTTCTATGTCATTGAGCGCTATTTCGTTCGCATAGACAGTACTGTTAGCCCAGCCACACCGGGACTAGCTTGTGCATCAGCGATATATAATTATAATGAATCCACAGCTGGAAGTCCTAGCGGTCTTGATATTGCCAGTTATACAGTGCCGGGAGAGACGGTAGCGAAAAATAATAACCTAGCAGGTTTAGGCACAATTATTATTCCTAACGTCGACTACTTTAGAGTAATGCTAGGAGTATCAAATAGTACTGGTTTTGCAACTTATCCAGATAGAACTCGTATTGCTTATATACCAATACCTAATAATCGTACTCTTGCTACAGATCATCGCATCGTCAGTTTGCAGATAGGTATATTGGCACGATCAGACAATCCGACTGCAACTCCACAAACTAATAGTAGCCTATCTTTCACAGTACTTGATAAAACAAATGTTAAACTGAATGCAGCAGCTATTGCAGGACCTACCTATTTACGCAGTGTCTATGAGACTACTGTTCTATTACGTAATGCTAGGGGAGGCTTATAATGAAACAGTCTTCAGTCAATCGTTCTAACATACCTTCTACTACTATTAATAATCAATCAGGTGCAGTTTTGATCGTTGTGCTTTTTACTTTAATACTGATTATGATTGTAGGAGCAATAGCTATTAAGCAAAGTACTACAGACTTAAAAGTTGCTACTGCAGATCAAGTAAATAAACTGCTTTTTCAAGCAAATGATGCGGCTTTAATGAAAGTGGAAAAAGAAGACCGTATTTTAAGTGAGCGTAGAGAAAGTGTTGATACATTAAAAGGCTATATGTCGAGTTCACAGCGCGAAGGTCATGAAGTTAGCTTTTGTGTAAGACCACGTAGTACGAGATTGTTTAGTATTCTTGAGATTAGCGAGCGCAATAAAAACAATGACTTATTAGCTAATAGAAATAATGGCTATTGTAATCCTCAAGCTAGTGATGATTATGTCAGCGAAGGTCGAGTAATGACACAGATGACCTTTGTTAGACCGCTTGCCAAAGATGACGAAGGCGTTTTTTATAAGGAAGTAGAAGGTACACTATCAAATGATTTCGAAAAACCAGAAACAGGCGGTAACGTTACGATCGAATGTACAACATTCATAGGTTACGTCACCTCTATCATACCAGCGTTGTCTCAGGCACCGTTAGGGAGTGCGAGTAGTATAGACTCAACCTCGATAGCAGGGTGTCTAAAAAAATCACGAACAGGAACAGATACAGTTGATAGCTGTCTAATGGCATTAGATGTACCGTTTCAGACACAGCAGCAAACGTATCTTAATCAGCCTGTTGGTGTTGAATGTATCTCTGGCAGCTAGCAAAAACACTTAAGTCAATTGACCTTCACAGACTGGATGAAGAATGTGATTTTTCTAAGAAATCAAAAATATATGGGTGGTTATTATGAAAATCGTAAATAGCAAAATAAATAGTGCATCCCATCCTTCTGTCAAAGGCTGGTCTTTAAAGGTATTATCAACGGTAATATTAGGGTGTATGACTAGCAGTGCAGGTCATACGACTGACTTAGAGATATATCAGGGCGCGACCTATGGTAACGCCTCTATTATGATGATGCTTGATAACTCGGGGAGTATGGATCCTAGAAGTATTAGCGAAGATTATCCTGGTAATGGATTTAATGTAGTTAAAGCTAATGATGGAAAGTATTACTGCAACTATGATGGACGATATGTTAGCAATGCCGTTTCTACTGATATCATAACTCAGAGAATGTATGATGATAATGGCAATCTGACACCTACTAATATCGCTTCTAATATTAAAACATATCAAATAACTTACTGTGTTAAAAGTGGCCAAAGATACTATGATCGTATGTCACGTCTCAAAATGGCGCTCGTTCCTATGTTCGCCAACCCTAAAAGTACAACTGGCTTTGGTGAGAACGCTGATCTCAGTAAATACAACATCGGTTTGGGATCTTTCTTTTTCCAATCTTCTAGTGAGGGCGGCGGTAAAATCGAATATCCCGTAACAAATTTGACCTTAGCTAATAGAAAAGAACTTGTTGATAAAATAATTGGGTTAGAGCCATCAACGAATACGCCGATAGCTAATGCCTATGCCGAAGCTGGTGCCTATATGCTAGGTACACGTACTTATAGTTTAGTCAATGAAACGAGGTACTACGAAGTCGGATATTCAAATCAGAACTGGTGGAATAGCAAATATAATTTGTATAAATGCGTGAGTTCTAGTTCAGATTTATCTACATCAGGTAGTTTTAAGTATTACTCATGTAATAATAGAGGATATGAAAATAAGCAAAGTAATGAAAGAAACTTAAATACTAGTTTGTTGGGTAATTTTGACAAAACCTCTGAATCAGGAGGTACAGTCACTTACTATAAAAGCGTCACAAAAGATTGGATAGACTATAAGTGGAGTGGTTTTGAGCGTTCAGCAGATAACACCAAAAAACAACCAGACAAGTTAAAGTATCAGTCGCCTATTAGTGATGCAGCAACCCAATGCGATGGCTATGGGATTTATTTTTTAACTGATGGTGAACCTAACAATGCTTATAGCAGTACCCGTGATTTAATGAATAATAGCCTAGAAGGTGGTGATATAAGTATAGGAAGCTCCTGCAGTTCTGGTTTGACAAATACCAACGATACTTCTGGTTGGGAGTGTACGGGCGAGTACTCAAAAGCCTTATATAACAAAAATAATGTTAAAAAGAATACTATTGCTACTGCAACAGTAGGCTTTGGTAATGTTTTTAAGCAGCTTACCGCACAAGGAAAGGTTACTAAGACAATTACACGCCCTAGCGGTGCTGTTGAGACAGCTCGAGTATATCAATGTAATGCCGAAGGTATTAGTCAGGATGCTAAAAATCTATGTAAATTAGGTGAGAAAGGCGAAGGATACGGTGAAGGTGGGTTCTTCTATACTGAAACCTCTGGCGAAATTGCGTCTAGTGTAAAAAAATTCATTGAAGATGTGAGTAAGGCTGAGATTGAACCGATATCCGCAGGGACAATGTCAGTACCGCTAGATAGCTTGGGCGGACTGAAATCACGTCAATTTGCTTATCTACCGATACTGGAGCCTATTCCCAAATCGCCACTATTATGGAATGGTAACCTCAAAAAATATAAAGTAAAAAACGCGACACTAGTAGGCGCTGACAATAAGTTTGTATTTGCTGATAATACAGGTTTGTTTGCAGATGATACCCATGATCTGTGGAATACTATCATGGATACTAACCGTCCAGATACTTTGAAACCAGATAAAGGAGCGCCACAAGTTGGCGGCGCATATCAAAAAATATTTGAAAACGCTGATGCTCCTATTATTGGTGACAGAAATCTATTTGTCGATAATGGCAACAGTTTAACCAATTTAAAAGTAGTAGATAGAAAACCTATAAATTTTAATGATCTGACTACTGCAAATGGATATGACAACACTAAAAAAATAACACTACTCAACTTTATGGGTTACAGCGAACCCACAAGTACGACAGTAACGGACGGTAGAGCGTTAACTTCTGTACAAGATAAATGGTTAAAAAACATCGGTGGTGTTTTACATTCTATACCTCAGCTAATCACCCAAAAAGTTGAAGTAAAAGCCTCGGGAGAGTTCGATAACAATAGCCGAAAAGACTATGTTATCTACGGCTCTATGGATGGTGCTTTGCATATGCTTGATGATAGCACAGGTAAAGAAACCTTCACCTTTATACCAAAGCAAATTCTGGACCTACAACCCGCCGCGATAACAGGTATTGGTACTGCTAAAGATGGTAGCTATCCTTATGGGGTTGACGCGCCTTGGTTAACTTATGTCTCCTATACCAGTAAGTCTAAAACAACTGGCACAGGGGCAGCGGCAACCACTACGAATACTTATGAGGCCGATCAAAGCTTCGCCTTAGGCGGCTTACGTATGGGTGGCTCAATGTACTATGCGTTGGACGTATCAGATGTCACTAAGCCTAACATTGTTTATGGTGTGGGTTCTAACTATGCTAATCGATTGAAAGGCGATACTGTTGCGTTAGGTGGTACTAAGAATAATGTGACCAGTCTAGCAACAGATGAACAAAAAGCCTTCGCAAAAATGGGACAGACATGGGGTAAACCAACGCTTGGTTACGTCAAGAGTGGTGGCAAAAAAGTCATGGTTAGCTTCTTGCCAGGTGGTTATGACACTTGCTATGAAGATTCTAAATTTAAGTTAAATACCAGTTATCCTACGGATGCTCAATGTAATAATAAACCAGCAGCCCAAGGTAGCGCCGTATATATGGTACAAATGGGAGAAGTCGAAACCAAATCTAATAAAGAAGAGACGGTAAATACTGCTAAGAATAACGGTAAATTACTCTGGTGGGCTAATAATGAAGGTACCTCAAATGATAGCACCACACGTAGTAGCTCGTTACAGTATTCTAAAGCAGCAGATTTGAAACATAGTGTGGTGACTCAAATCAGAGCCTTAGATCGTAACTATGATGGTTTTATTGATCATATATATTTTGCTGACTTAGGTGGGCAGGTATGGCGTGTGGATATTAACAATAATAAAGATACGGATAACTTTAAAATAGATCGCGTCGTCAAAGTATTAGATGTGAGTGATCAAGTAGGCACTGGTGATGCGCCCCCACGTTTTTATGAGCGTCCGCTGATTACTTTTTATAACGGCAAGTTTGCTTATAAAGATGCTAAAAATGTCGCCGGTAGCTCATCTGGTGTTCAAGCAATGATCACAGTAGGTACTGGAGATCGTAGTAATCCTGTGACTGCATCAAGAAGCAAACCTGATGCGCTTTATACGGTTATAGATAAAGATGTGACTCGTAGTGACTTATTTTATTATGGAAAAGATACCGCTCCAGAAATAGACTTACGTTCACCAATCATTAAGGTGGCAGGCACAACAAATAGAAACGATAAACTTCAAGAATTGAAGTTTACACATGCAGATGTAGGTACAACTGGCATTAAAAGAAGAATGCAAGATAATGTCATTCAAGGTTGGTATATGCCATTTACTCATTGGTTAGGGGTAGAAGAAAAGGTAGACGGCAAGTACAAACTCAAAATGTTCAATGAGCCTGATGCTATTGCCAGTGTATTGATATCTTCTTCATATAATCCCGATAAAGGGCAAGAAATTAAAGCATGTAGTGCTGGTGTTAGAGGGTCGACCCAACGTGAGCGTACGTGTTTACCTTATGGTGCGTGTCTCGATGCAACAGGTAATGATGTAACAACATCACGTTCAACCTTTAATGCAGGATCAGGTATCGTCGATAATATTATTAGCCAATTCAACGATACTTCTGTTTTTACCAGCTTAGTGAATCGCTGTGAAGGTGATGACTGTAAGCCTGAAGTCATCTGTCCTAGCGGTAACTGCAGCAATAAACCACCTATATTTGAAGGGTGTGTTGGCCCAGATTGTGGTGTAGGTAGTGGTGTTAATTCTGATAAACGTATTAATCCGTTGAGCTGGTTGGAATACTGATATGTCTATTGAAGCGAAAAACTTAGACACTAGACAGATGGGTTTTACCTTGATAGAACTGATGGTTGTCGTCGTCATTATAGGTATTTTGTCAGCCATTGCTATTCCAAGCTATCGTGCTTATATCATTCGCAATGCAGAAGCAGATGCGCAGCGCAAGATGCTATCAATCTCTAATGAGCTTGAGCAATGGCGTGCTAAAGCCTTAACCTATAAAGGTTTTGTACCAAAAGCAGATAGCATTGCTCCTACCACAGGGGCGATTAATTTGCCGGCTAACAATCCAAGATATATTATTAAACTGGGTCATGTTGCTGGTAATCCGGCGGCATTTAGTCCTCTGAATGAAGGTAGTGAGCGCGCTATGGGGTGGGTAATGATGGCAACACCGGTTGGTATAACGGGAGCCAAGAGCTTTAAGATGAATAGCCAAGGCTTACGATGTGCAAACAATGTCAGTTTTAGTATTACGACTTCTAATTGCGGGGCAGGAGAAACAACTTGGTGACAATATTAAGCAAAAAAAATCCTGACAAAAGTGATGGTTCATCAAGTTTAGGCCCTGAGCAAAAAGGTTTTACGCTGATAGAGCTGATGATAGTGGTCGCTATATTAGGTATATTGGCAGCCATTGCTTACCCTAGCTACCAAGGCTATGTTGTGCGAACGAACCGTACAGATATGATGAGTGAGATGCAACAAATCGCCAGTCGTATCGAGTCCAATAAATTAAACTATAAGCGCTATGACAGAATACCTTTAACTACTGTGTTAACAGGCACAGTAGCTGCGAATGGTAGTGTGAGCTTTCCCTCTGCTGGTACGGCACTATACAACGTGATAATAGGTACAGGAACATGGGGCGAAGCAGACTGGACAACCAGTACTGGTACATTAGGTGGATCTGACTGGATGATTAGAGCCACCCCAGTTGCAGGCCAGCGTATGGCAGATGATGGTGACCTCACCTTAGATAGTCAAGGTGAAAAGTGCCGAATTGTAAACGCTATTGCAACATGCGGTATGGACAACGAGTGGCAATGAATAATTTTGATTATAATCATTGACAAAAAATGTCAGTTAAGTTTACTATTTGCTACTTAATGTGACATAAATTGACATTAACGGGTAGGGTAAGCGAAACATTTAGCGTTAGATATAATAGAGATAATTATTCATTACGAATAAATAGTACGATTAATAAGCTAATTAGAAAAATACATATTACGAATAATATATTTGGCACATTATGTGCAGCATTTAAAAACAAGAAAGAAATTATATTTATAACTGGCAGTGATACTATTAATCTACTGTCATATTACCCTAAAGGACAAGTCTATGAATGCTCAAAAAGGTTTTACCTTAATCGAATTAATGATCGTTGTTGCTATTATCGGTATTCTAGCTGCGATCGCGATTCCTGCCTATCAAGGTTACACTCAAAAAGCTCGTGTTAGTGCTTGTATGTCAGAGTTTAAAGGCTACTCAAACGATTTATACAACTGGGCTGCTGATCCCAACAGAAAAACTGCTGATAAACCAGCTGTGGGAGACGCTAACCTACCTAACTGTGAAGCACCTGATACTGCCCTCACAACTGCTATAACAGGTATTAAAGATACTACCACTTTAGCCGCTATCACTATTACACCTAAAGAAGGTACTCCAGGCGTAAAGGTTACATGTGATTTGACCGCTGGTGCAACTTGTGGCCCTACTACTTAAGATAAGCCATAATCTATAAAATCTAATCAATTATTTAAAAAGCCAAACTTAATGTTTGGCTTTTTTTATCCTTAACTATAGTCTGAGTGTGCTATGCTAAAAAAATCCTCCTTTGGTAAAAAGCAAAATCTACGGTCAATTACAACATATATCAGACCTTTACTTAATAAAGAGCTACTGATAGCGGTATATTTTCTATTTTTTATCTTTGGCATAACGACACGTAGTGACTATACGTTTTATAATGAGTATAGGGTTATTCAAATAGTCCTGTTGTTACTTTTTGGTTTTGGCTCATGTTTTTATAAACGATACACTACTTTAAAAGCTGAATTCTTTTTTTTTGCATTTATTCTCATTGGTAGTAGATTTTGGGCGCAACCTGCCTTCATTATTACAAATTTATTGTTGGCTTATCTGTTATATCGGTGTTTCAGCTTTTTGAATTATCATGATTTAATTAGTAAGATTATAGTACTAGCCAGCTTATTGATGTTTATACAGTTACCCTTTGCCTTATGGGATTATGCGCGCACAGGTACTTATGAGGCTATCTGGTATCCACTAAGGTGGAATATTCGCGTTTATGATAGCTATTTTTTGATTTTTTCTATTTTTGCTGTTTGGTTTTATATAACGAAGCAGGCTTATCGATATTTATACTTATTATTTTTGTTTTTAGCTTTTTTTGCTGTTCTTTTAGATGGTGGGCGTTCGACTACTATCGCTTATACGCTATTTATCGCTATAGTTTGTGTTGCGTATCATCATGTACGTTGGGAGCTTTTCAGGACGTATGTAGCATCATGGTTTGCTTATCTATCAGTCACTTATGCTGCTAGCTTGGCGATTGTAAATAAAGGTGGCGGTGTTGGTCTACGAATAGCACGTGAGTCATCTAGCGGCCGTATCGACTTGTGGGTAAATGCTTTACAATGCTGGTCACACAGTCCTATCATTGGTTGTGGCTTCTATCAGTTAGAAGATTACCCAAACTTACCTGCTCATCCTCATAATTTATTTATCCAAGTATTAACCGAAACAGGACTATTGGGTTTTGGGTTTCTAATTTATATTATATTTATGATTATGAAAAGAATCAACTGGTCGCATCATCAGTCTTATTTTGTTATGGCTGCGCTTTTGGCAGTTGGGGTGGACTCATTTTTTTCAGGGGTACATATTTATCCAGTGACTCAAATGGCGTTACTATGGTTATTTGTATTTCTATTAAAAAATCCTGAGTTTATATATTCAAAAAATATTAATTCACCAATTTTGCAAAGCAATAGCAGCTTAGCTAAAGTCTTGCCAATATTGGTATACATGATAATAAGCTTTTGGTTTATTTATATTTTAAGCAACACCAACGCTTTATCATCAGAGACACCAATCACGCCACCGCGCTTTTGGGTATATGGCTATCAGCTATAACCTAGAGCAAATATGCTTTTAATAATAATTATGCGGTCATTGTGATCTGAAATGTCGACTTTGCATTCTTATAGCTAAGAAGAGTGTTGATGGCATAGTGCGTGCAAGGTTAAGACATCTTTTATATTATCGGCTTATATCATGATATTGTCGTCAGATCGTCGAATTCGCGTTCAGTCGGGGTTTACCTTAATCGAAATGATGATTGTGGTGGTTATTATCGGCTTACTAGCAGCTATAGCTATACCGTCGTATCAAGTGTACGCTAATAAAGCCCATGTTAATGCTTGTTTGTCAGAAGCTAAGAGTTACGGTAACGAGGTTTTCACTTTATTAAATGATGAAGACTCTGCTTCAACTCCAAGCTCACCAATCTTGAGTTCTTGTCAATCTATTACGGATGCTACAGGTTGGACACTAAACACTTGGCAAAAGATTGAAGCAATTACAAAAGCGCCTTCTAACGCGCGTATCGAATGTGATATTCCTAAAGGTACGCCATGTGTGGTATTACCTTAAAGTCCTTATAAAGATTCGTTTGCCATAAAAAACCACCTAGTAGCCATTTTTATGTAACGGCTATTAGGTGGTTTTTTATTATCCAAATATATTGATATATTTTATAGAATTAACTACTTCTCCAAATACTGAATCTTACCTTCCACACCATCCCACTTTGCCGCTTCTGGCAGCTGCTCTTTCATCTCGGTGATGTTTGGCCATTTTTGTGCCAGCTCTTCATTGAGCTGAATAAAGACTTCTTGCCCTTTTGGCACTTCATCTTCTGAGAAGATGGCATTGGCGGGGCATTCAGGCTCGCATAGCGCGCAGTCGATGCACTCATCTGGGTCGATAGCGAGGAAGTTTGGGCCTTCATAAAAGCAGTCCACAGGACAGACTTCCACACAGTCGGTGTATTTGCAAAGAATGCAGTTATCTGTAACGACAAAGGTCATAGTGGTCTACCTGTTATTGGTTTGGCAAAGTACAAATACGATTGTAAGTACATTAGCTGAAAAATAAGACATATTTTAGCGCTTTTAGGGCTATTTGACAAATCCCTTTAATGACTAATGATTTCCTTGAGATGATACAGTAAATCGTGCGCTTGCTTCGGCGTTAGGTTGTCAGGGTTAATCGCGGCTAGCTCATCTTGTAAGCTAAATAATTGATTTTGTTGTGGAATGGTAGTGGTACTTTCACTTGAGTGAACACTGTCTTCCTTTGTTTTCTCTGATACACTATGATAAGCCTGCGCTCTTTCATCCTTTACTGACTTAGCTAATTCATTTTTATCATCAATGGCTTTTACACTTTCAGTTTTTAAATTATCTACTAAATACCGCTTCGCATCATTTAATACTTGCGTCGGGATACCAGCCATTTTTGCCACATGTAATCCAAAGCTAGAGCTTGCTGCGCCGTCCTTAATTTGATGTAGTAGTAGCAGTTGACCATCGACTTCACTGACGGCGACATGCACATTACGAATACTGGCGTGTTGGTTGGCAGCAGGGATGACCAATTGCGTCAACTCAAAGTAATGGGTGGCAAATAATGTCAGGCAGCCAATCTCGACCAGTCGATTGACGCAGGCATGAGCGATTGCTAAACCATCAGTAGTAGCCGTTCCGCGTCCGACTTCATCCATCAGTACCAGCGATTTATTGGTCGCTTGATTAAGAATATTGGCCGTTTCAATCATCTCAACCATAAAGGTAGATTTGCCGCCTGCCAAATCATCAGCTGAGCCAATACGAGTAAAGATACGGTCAATATCACCGATATGGGCACTCGCTGCGGGGACAAAGCTGCCACAATGGGCAATTAGGACAATGAGTGCAGTTTGGCGCATATAGGTCGATTTACCGCCCATATTAGGACCGGTAATCATGAGGAGGCGTTCAGGATTTGAAGCGCTGCCGAGCGCACAGTCATTGGCGACAAAATGGCTGCTATGTTTGGTACTGCTTTGATGAATAGTATTGTTAATGTTGGCAGGATTGAGCGCAGCTTCAACGACGATATGGCGACCTGCTTTGATATCGATACTGGTTTGGCTGCCGTTTTCCAAATAACTGCCATTGTTTGAATTGTTACCCATGACTGGACGCTGCCAGTTATAAGTCGTTGCAAGTTGTGCCCAATTACTAAGAACATCTATTTGCGCGATAGCAGCGCTCAGCTGTTGTAGTTCTGCTAAATGGTTACTCAGTTCGGTTAACAGTTCGTTATACAATTGCTTTTCACGAGTTAGAGCTAATGACTGCGCGCTTAGATATTCGGTCTCAACCGATTTTAGCTCATCAGTGATAAATCGCTCGCTGCTCTTTAACGTTTGCCGCCGGATAAAATGTGCCGGAGCATTTTGTGCTTGCATTTTTGGCAGCTCAAAATAAAAGCCGCTGACTTTATTAAAACCGACTTTTAAGCTAGGCAGATTATTTGCTTCGCGCTCGCAAGCCATCATCTCATCTAATGTCGATTGAATGTTGTCATGAAGATGGGTTAAGCGATCAAATTCTTCATCATAGCCAGCTGCGAGCATACCACCATCACGAATATGCGCCGGTGGCTCTGCAATAATGGCACGCTCAATTAGCTCAGCGACGGACTGTACCGCCGGTAGCTGCTCGGGCAATTGCTGCATTAGCATGGGCAACAGTCCTGCTTGCTCATGACTGATACCTGCATTGCTCAGTAGGGTAGTAAGTTGAGTGCTGCTAGTAATACCATCGGCGAGCTTACGCAGGTCACGCGGTTTGGCGCTCATCAGCCCAATACGGCTAGCGATTCGTTCGATATCGCCGATGGTAGTTAAGGTTTCACGTAAACTGCTGACTAATGAATTATTTTCTAAGTTTTCATTAACCTGCTTATTTTCGCCAAAATTATTGTCTGACTGCAAAAGGCTAGTGATTGCATCTAAACGCAGATTAATACGCGCATGTTGACGTAGCGGGCGCTTCATTTGCTGAACCAGCAAGCGACGTCCCATTGGCGTTTGACAGTGATTGAGCACAGATATCAGCGATGTACCATTACTGCTAACGGGCGTAAATAACTCAAGATTTTGCTGACTATTAGCATCAATAATTAAATAATCGTCGCTATATTCGACGATAAGTTGATTCAGCTGTGGTATATGGCGCTGCTGGGTTTGTCTTGCGTAGTGAATAAGGGCGGCACAGCTAGACTGGCTAAGCGTAGCATTGTTAATACCAAGCCCATCGAGGCGTTGTACCTCAAATTGCTGGCAAAGGGTTTCATTGGCATGTTCACGGTGAAAGTCATTGGCTGCCACTTCTATAATAGGGCAGTCTAAACTTTGACGTAGCCACAACGACCAATTTTCTTCAGCTTGTTCACCGAGCGCTTCACTAATGATACATTCACTTGGGGCAAAGCGTGCCAGCACCGTCAGCATTTGAGCTTGCAAGTCTTCGATATCGTCATTATTAGCGTTTACCGTTTGCGTCGTTAACGTCCCTGCGGCCAAGTCCATTTGGCTGATGGCAGCCTGCAAAGGTTGTTTACTATTCGCTTTAGGAGTTTCGATATCAATCGCAACGACGGTCGGCGTATGATTGGGCGCAATTAAAGCGTCATCAGTGATGGTTCCAGCGGTCAAGGTTTTCACCACTTCGCGGCGCATGATGCTACCAGAAGCCGATTTACTTTTATCTTTTTTCTGCTTATCTCCCATCGCAGGCGTATTGGACGAGCTGCTAGTAGTTGATTCGTCAATTTGTTCACAAACGACGACCGTTTGCCCAGCTGCAATCAGCCGTGCCATATAGCTGTCAGCTGCGTGGAACGGCACGCCAGCCATGGCAATGGTATTACCGGCTTTATCGGTACCACGGCGGGTTAGGGTAATATCGAGTATCTGCGCCGCGCGTTTGGCATCGTCGAAAAATAACTCATAAAAATCACCCATCCGGTACAGCAATAACGCTTGTGGATAGTTGGCTTTCATGGTCAGATATTGCACCATCATTGGCGTATGGTCGGCCAAATTATAAATAGCATCGCCGATTAGCAACTGATCGCTGCTTACTTGCTGTGATTTTACGTGCTCTGATTTTAAGTGCTCAGCGTTTAAAGGTTCAGGTTTATTAAATGTTAAAGCATTAGGGTTTGGCGCGGATGGTTTTACGGTCATGCAGAATCTCTTATGATGCTTAAATGGGTTTGCTTAGGATGAATGCGTATTTTTTAGAATAAATTAGCGGTGAATGCTGTCAGATAGTTGCGTTTATGAATGGCGCGAAAAAGCTGTTAAATTAAGGATATAAGCGCTATTTTAACACGTTCAGCGACCTTTTTACGTCGGCAAATATCTACTCGCTGCCCTTGTATCCATCGGCGTCATAACCATATATAATGACGGCACACTTAATTGGGCGATACTTCATTAAGCGACTCATCATTAGGCAGTACCTTGTTAATCAATGCTTTGTTAATCAATGCTTTGTTAATCAATACTTTGACAATCAGGGCGTTATTAATCAGTAAGTTATTTAAAGGTACTTAGTCAGTGATGATTGTCAGCATTGTAATGACCAAGCGGCACTATATAAAGCCTTGGCGAATGCGCACTAATTATCGAATATTTCCATAGGTCAAAAAATTATGTTATCAAAGATTATAGGCAGTGTCGTTGGCACCAAAAATGACCGCGAACTCAAGCGCATGCGCCGCGTGGTCAGCAAAATCAACGCATATGAGGCTGACATTCAAGCCCTGTCTGATGAGCAATTACAACAAAAAACCGCAGAATTTAAAGAAAGACACCAAAACGGTGAAAGCTTAGACGCCTTATTACCAGAAGCGTTTGCCGTCTGCCGCGAAGCCTCCTTACGCGTCAATGGCATGCGCCACTACGACGTGCAGCTCATCGGTGGTATCACCTTGCACGAAGGCAAAATTGCTGAGATGAAAACCGGTGAGGGTAAAACCTTGATGGGTACCTTGGCGATGTACCTCAATGCCATTAGTGGCAAAGGCGTGCATCTGGTGACGGTCAACGATTATTTGGCGGCGCGTGATGCCGAATTAAACCGCCCATTATTTGGCTTTTTGGGCATGACGGTTGGCGTTATTTATTCGCAGCAGCCGCCGCAAGAAAAAATCGACGCTTATCAAGCGGATATCACGTACGGTACCAATAACGAATATGGCTTTGATTATCTGCGCGATAACATGGTCTTTAGCCTGGCTGAGAAAAAACAGCGTCCGCTAAATTATTGTATTATTGATGAAATCGACTCTATCTTAATCGATGAAGCGCGTACGCCACTGATTATCTCAGGGCAAGCGGAAGATTCATCACGTATGTATGCGCTGATTAACACCATTATTCCAAGGCTTAAACGCTCAAAAGATGAAGAAGCCAATAAGAATAACGAAGACGAAGATTTTTGGATTGATGAAAAAAATCGTCAAATTGAAATCAGCGAAAAAGGCTACGAGAAAATTGAGCGCTTCTTAATCGAAGTGGGTGAGCTTGGCGAAAACGAAAGTTTATATAGCCCGAGCCGTTTGCCGCTACTTGCTCACGTCCAAGCGGCCATTCGTGCCCATCATGTGTTTGTCAAAAACGTCCATTATATCGTTGACGACGGCGAAGTGATTATCGTAGATGAAAACACTGGTCGTACTATGCCGGGTCGCCGCTGGTCAGAAGGCTTGCACCAAGCGGTAGAGGCCAAAGAAAACGTCGAGATTCAAGCAGAGAACCAAACGCTTGCGACGACGACTTTCCAGAACTACTTCCGTCTCTATGACAAACTATCCGGTATGACCGGTACCGCCGATACCGAAGCGGCAGAATTTAAATCTACTTATGATTTAGACGTCATCGTGATTCCAACCCATGAGCCGATTGCGCGTATCGATATGGATGACCAGATTTTCTTAACCAAGTTGGGTAAATACAAAGGTATCATCCGC
Organism: Psychrobacter sp. M9-54-1; assembly: GCF_016613355.1. Lineage (NCBI taxonomy): Bacteria > Pseudomonadati > Pseudomonadota > Gammaproteobacteria > Moraxellales > Moraxellaceae > Psychrobacter > Psychrobacter sp. M9-54-1. The sequence goes on from NZ_JADGFW010000013.1 coordinate 100,402, forward strand.
GAGATTAAAGAGATTCAAGCCAAAGGTGCGCCAGTCTTGGTGGGTACGGCGACGATTGAGGCCAGTGAAGAGCTGTCTTATCTGCTCGATCAAGAAGGCATCAAGCATAATGTCCTAAACGCCAAGCAACACGAGCGAGAGGCAGAAATTATCGCGCAGGCCGGTAGTCCCAAAGCGGTGACCATCGCCACCAATATGGCAGGCCGTGGTACCGATATTATCTTGGGCGGTAACTGGCAATCATTTATCGAAGATATTGATGCGGTCAGTCCGGAAGAGATGGCGCGCCTAAAAGCCGAATGGCAGGTCAAGCATGACCAAGTCGTTGCAGCAGGTGGTTTACATATCATTGGCTCTGAGCGTCATGAATCACGCCGTATCGATAACCAGCTCCGTGGTCGAGCCGGTCGTCAAGGTGACCCTGGGATGTCGCGCTTTTTCTTATCGCTTGAAGATGACTTGATGCGTATCTTCGCCGGTGACCGCGTTGTTAATATGATGCGGGCGATGGGTCTAAAAGAAGATGAAGCCATCGAGCATAAAATGGTTTCAAAATCGATTGAAAATGCCCAAGGTAAAGTCGAAAGTCGTGACTTTGATGCCCGTAAAAACCTATTGAAATACGATGACGTCGCCAATGAGCAGCGTAAAGTTATCTATGGTCAGCGCGATGACTTGCTTGCAGAGATGGATTTATTGGAGGCCATCGAAGTCATGCATCATGAAGTCTACAATGCCATGATTGATCAGTTTATCCCGCCAGGCTCTATCGATGATCAATGGAATATCGACGGCTTAGAAGACGAGCTTGAAGATGAGTTTAAAATTTCAATGCCGATTAACGATTGGCTAGATGAAGACCGCCGCCTAGATGAAGAAGGTTTACGTGCCAAAATCATCCAAACCGCACTGGATCGTTATCATGCCCGCCGTGAGCAAATGGGCGAAAAAGATGCCGCCCAGCTCGAGCGTCATTTTATGCTACAAAGTTTGGATAAGCACTGGAAAGAGCATTTAACCCAAATGGATCAGCTACGTAAAGGTATCCATCTGCGCGGTTATGCACAAAAAAATCCTGAGCAAGAATATAAGCGCGAATCGTTTGAGCTGTTCCAAATGATGCTTGGCGCGATTAAATCTGAAACCGTACAAGATTTATCACGCGTGCATATCCCAACCAAAGAAGAATTAGAAGCGCTAGAAGCTCAGCAGCGTGAAAATGCCGCGCATATGCAAATGCAGTTTGAACACAGTGATATCGACAATATGGATGGTGGCGTAGAGCGACCGGCGGCGCAAAACCGTAGCGTTGCTGCTGGCATAGCCGCAGGTGCTATTACAAGCAGTGGTAACAATGCCGGCGAGCCTGACCCATACGCTGGGATGAATATCAGCCGTAACGCGCCATGTCCTTGTGGTTCAGGCCTAAAGTATAAGCAATGTCACGGTAAAATCTAAATATTGATAATCAAAAATTGTTAAGCTATGATAAAAAGTCCCTGTCTTATTTAGATAGGGACTTTTTTATAGCGATAAGATTTATAGCCATAAGGATTTCGATAGGAAAAATTATTCTAGCAGCATCTTTTACTTTTAATCTTTAGCGTTTTTAAGTTAGTTTGGCTCTGTTAATATTTTGACTGTGTTAACAAATGGTCTAACTATTAAGAATATAAAAGTAACAGCAATTTTGTGGTGATTAATTACAAATTCAGCATAGGCGTGAATTTACATACACGCTATAGTGTTTAACATATTTTTTTGGAGAGTGTCATGAATATAGAATTATTAAAACAATTTCGTACCTCTGTCATTGTTGCAGGTCTGCTCGCTGGCGCGATGACAATTAGTGCTTGTCAACAACAGCAGGAGCCAGAATCAAGCCTAGAAGACAGTATCAGTGAAGAGCAATCGGTGCCTATGTCCGCAGAGCCTGCTGAGCCAAGTGATGTGGTGGTAGATGCGCCAGTCAGCGATGTGGAAGAGGATACCTTAGCGTCTGTTAATTCTGGCGTTAAGCAAATGAGCTACTCATGTTCACCGGCACTAGCCGTCGAAGCCACTTACAAAGACGCTGACAAACAAGTGATTCTTGAGACTGCTCAAGGTACAGTAACTCTGACCAAAACCAATGATGCGACCAATCCTGAAGTTTTCAATCTAGATACAGCGTTTGACGGTGGTAAAGGCTTTATCCAGTGGCGCGTGGCGCACGAAGATCGTGAAACTGGTGTGATGCGTACCGCTGGTGCCGATTCAGAAAACGTCAGTACTTATGAATGTAAAACATCACCAGCGTCTGAAACTAAAACGGCAGAAACAGCCGCCTAACAACAAATACCTCGCATAAAAAAAGCAACGTTAACGTTGCTTTTTTTAGTTTGGTCTTACGACTGCTTACAAAAACGCTTTATGCTTTATCAGCCCATTTTTTATAAACACTATTTTTTATAAGCAGCATTGCTTTGTTGCTCATGTGCTAGATAACCTTCTTCTTTAACATCTAGCTCTTCGTGTTGTAGCGCTACTTGAATGCTGTCGGTATGGGTATGCGTGGTTTTATTAATCTCTATTTCTTGGATCACATGAGTGTCTTTGGTAATCGTCGCTACCTGACGCGATAAGACAATCTCAATCGGCGCGTCACCAATCTCAACCTGCTTGCCATTGATGGTCACGACTGCTTTACTATCTAGCGACGGCTCAACATGACGCAATATGTCCTTATCATCATAATTACCTGATAGTAAATCCTGGCTCTCTGCGTCTTGATAATCAGTACGCACGGTAATATATTCTTCTACCAGCTCAATAGGCACCTCAATGGTTTTGGTGCGTCTGTGCTTGGTTACCGTGACTTTGCCAACATCCAAGCGTTCTTTGTTAATCACAGGACGCTCTTCTAATAATTCTAAATAGCCACCATTGCCTGTATCGGTTTGATGGTTTGCTAAATTAGTAGATAAATTATTTGCTAAGCCTTGTTGTATACTGCTCGACACAGTTTGTTGCTGATTAGTATTGGATAAATCCGTAGCGGACAAATCTGGCGCAGGCAATTTGTTCTCACCGCTATGATTGGCAATTTGCTCTAAATGCGAAGTAGGGTCAGTTGCTAAAGATGAGCGTTGATGCGTTTGTCGTGGGTCAATTTTTTTGTCGTCGTTAATCATGGTAGTGTCCCTTAAATAATGATGTAGTTTAAAAAGAGGTATAAAAAAAGACCAGAGGCAAGCTCTGGTCTTATTTACTGAGCTTGAAACTCAGCTGCTCATTACTATCGCGCGATGCATATCTAATTTTTATTTTTCTAATGATTATTTCTTAATTTAAGGAATCTTCCTTAAAAGTAATGCAAAGTGCGAAAGTATTGCCTATTACATACCACGAGCGCGGCGGACATCTTCGGCAGTGATATCATCACGGTCAAAAAGGTTACCTTCGCGGTCAACCACATTACCATCACCATCGATATCTAATTCTTCACGTTGAATGGTTTCAGCGATAGTTTCAGTATGACGTTCGGTAGTTTTACCGACGTTTACTTCTTCAGCGACATAGGTTTCTTTATTGACGCGTGCACGTTCTGCTTCTAGTTCAACTTCGACCGTTTGATTGCCATCTACATCACCGATGCGGCGGTCTGTTGGACGATCTACATTGGTACGTTGAATGTTGGCATGCTCTTCTTCAAGGTCAACATTGACATTACGCTCTTCGGTAACGACATGCTTACCGACTTTTACTAAGCCTGCAACGATGCGGTCTTTATTTACTGTCAAACGCTCTTCTAGTAGCTCTAAGGTATTTGGCGCATTATAAGCGTGGTCAGCGATTTCCATACGTTCTGCTTCTGGCACAGTATCAGCAGCGAATGATTGACGATCTTTTTCGTACTGTTCTTTATAGCTGTACTGGTAATCGTGATCATAGACTTCCATCGCTTCTACTTGTGCTTGCGTTAAGCTATCAAAGAAGACGTCGTCACCGACGATACGAGCGAGACCTGCTGGCACGAGAACTTCTTTTGAGCTGAACCAGCCGCCTGCATCAACGATTAAATAACGAATACGACCAGTGGTATCTTCTACTAGCGCGCCTTCGATTTTGCCGATTTTTTCTTCATTGACACCATAAGCAGTTTTACCAGTTGGATCATAATAGTCATCACCAATTAGGTCACGGTGAGTTGCTTGGATATCTCTTAAACGAATTAGTTGGCTCATTATTGTCTTCCTTTTTTATGAGTAAATTTATTTTGATTGGTTTAATAATTATTTTTCATAAAATAGCAATACAGTAAAAATTTGCGTTGCTAAAAAACTGTCGTCTATTTCTTTTGAACTTGTTTAAACTTAGATTTTATAAATCAACAAGATTAGATGAAGAAGATATTACCGTGGTTATTAATAGAATCTCGCTATCATTAAGGACTAGCTATCGTTAATAAGCAGCCTCTCCATCAACTTGTTATTATCGTAGCAGCAGGTTTTTCGATACGATATATGAGCAAGGTAGCAAAGTGTGCGCTTGAGGTAATTGCGTGTAATAGGCTGTAAATGACGCCGTTACTATATAAAATTAAGTTAAGGCTTTCTTACAGCGTGTTCACCGCTTTGCGGTATTTGTCATTTTTAGGTATAAAAAAACCGCACAGCTAATAGCTATGCGGTCTTAAAATTTTAAGAAAATCAGTCGATATTTTAAATCAGAACTTCGAATTTAAAAGCTCAAACGTTGAATTGGCTTAAACTTAAGCCAGTTCAATGGCAACGGCAACAGCTTCACCGCCACCGATACATAAGGTTGCAACGCCTTTTTTACCACCAGTACGTTTAAGCGAGTTGATAAGGGTAACTAAGATACGCGCGCCAGAGCAGCCAACTGGATGGCCAAGTGCACAAGCGCCGCCTTCGACGTTGACTTTAGCGTGGTCGATTTTTAACTTATCCATCGCTGCCATGGTCACCATCGCAAAAGCTTCGTTGATTTCCCATAAATCGACGTCTGCAATTGACCAACCCGCCTTGTCCAGCACTTTTTCAATCGCGCCAATCGGAGCAATGGTAAACTCGCTTGGGTGGCGCGAGTTAGAGGCGGTGGCAACAATACGTGCTTGATAATCTAAACCTTCGGCTTTAGCTTGTGATTCTTTCATCATCACAACCGCCGCCGCGCCGTCTGAGATTGAGCTGGCGTTTGCCGCTGTAATCGTCCCTTCTTTTGCAAAAGCAGGGCGCAGGGTAGGAATGCGCTCAGCATTGGCAAGGGCAGGCTGCTCGTCGGTATCAACCGTTTGCTCGCCTTTACGCGATTTGAAAGTGACAGGCTCGATTTCATCTTTAAAATGGTCGTCTTTAATCGCTGTCAAAGCACGGTTTAGCGATTCAATAGCAAACTCGTCCATTTGCTCACGGCTATAGCCTTTTTCATCGGCCATTTCTTGCGCGAACTGCCCCATTAATTTGCCGGTTTCGGCATCTTCTAGACCGTCTAAGAACATATGGTCTTTGACTTCTTTATGTCCCATGCGGTAGCCGCTGCGTGACCCTGGCATGATGTAAGGCGCATTGGTCATTGATTCCATACCGCCAGCCACTGCGACGTTAAAGCTGCCCGCTTTGATACCATCGTGCGCTTGCATAACTGCTTTTAGACCAGAACCACAAAGTTTATTAATGGTAACGGCACCAGTAGCATCGTTAAGACCTGCTTTACGCATCGCCTGACGGGCAGGGCCTTGACCAAGACCAGCAGTCAAGATACAGCCCATGATGACTTCATCAATATTATCAACGCTCACGCCTGAACGCTCAACGGCTGCTTTGATAGCGGTTGCGCCCAATTCGGTTGCGCTGACGTCCTTTAAAGCGCCTTGAAAACCACCCATCGGAGTACGGGCGCCATTTAAAATTACAATTGCATCATTTGACATCGTTATTTTTCCTTTTTCGGTATTTGAAACGAAAGTTTTTTAGTCATTAAAAAAAAGTTTTTAGCTAAGGTCACACGTTTATAGATGAATCGCTGGATAGATTAAGCTAGCTCGTCTAAGCGAATACGGACGACTTTATCTGTAATGGTATCGAGCTTCTCGATTTTTTCAATCGCCAGATTCATCTGACTTTCCACCACAGGTAGGGTCAAGATAATCACTGGTACTTGGCCCAGCTTATGCGCAGGTTTTTGTAAAATGGCATCGATATTGATACCCGCGTCACTCAAAATACGAGTGATATCCGCCAAAACGCCCGGATTGTCATGCGCATGCACGCGCAGATAGTAACCGGTAATCATTTGCTCAGCACGCAAGATAGGTGTGTCTGATAATTGCTCTGGGATAAACGCTAGATGCGGCACATGGTGACCGTTCGTGCTTTCATTGTTGCTATCTTTACTACCAAGAACGCGAACCAAATCCATGACATCCGCCATGACTGCAGAAGCCGTTGCTCCAGCACCAGCGCCATCACCGCAATATAGCGTCTGACCAAGTGGGTGCGAGTTGACTAATACCGCATTTTTTACGCCATTAACGTTGGCAAGTAGGGCGTTCTGTGGAATGAGGGTTGGATGAACACGCAGCTCGATACCAGCCGCGCCGTTATTTCCTTGGCCATCACCTGAACCGTTGTCTTCGCGGCGTACCGCAAAGCCTAGATGTTTGATACGGTAGCCAAGCTCTTCGGCGTAGTTGACGTCTTGCAAGGTAATACCGGTGATACCTTCGCAGTAAACTTTGTCAAACTGTAGCGGAATCCCAAAGGCGATAGAGGCGAGGAGCGCAAGCTTATGCGCCGCATCAATACCTTCGACATCAAAGGTTGGATCGGCTTCGGCGTAACCAAGTGCTTGTGCTTCGCTTAAAACATCGGCGAACGGGCGACCTTTATCACGCATTTCAGTCATGATAAAGTTGCCAGTGCCATTGATAATACCAGCTAACCACTCAATCTTATTGGCAGCAAGGCCTTCACGCATGACTTTGATAATTGGAATACCACCTGCCACCGCCGCTTCATAAGCAACGTGCACATTATGGGCTTCGGCAAAGGCAAAAATCTCATTGCCGTGTTCGGCGAGCAAGGCTTTATTGGCAGTGACCACATGTTTGCCGTGTTTAATGGCGTGCATAATCACATCTTTAGCCAAGGTCGTACCGCCAATCACTTCGATGACAATGTCGACATTGTCACTGGCAGCAGTTGCCATCAAGTCACTATTTTGTACGATGGTAGCGTCGATATCATCGCGCTGACGACGGGTACCAACTTCGGTAATCACAATGTCGCGTCCGCTACGGCGTTTTAACTCATCTAAATTGTCATTGATTAGATTGATCACGCCCGTTCCGACGGTGCCCAGACCAAGTATCGCTAGTTTGATGGATTTGCTCACAGTATCCTCAAGAGATTATAGAGTTGGATAAAAATGCTTCTATGACAGCGCTTACATAAAAAGCCTTATATAAAAGTGCTTAAATAAGAGGCTGATATAAAGAAGAAAAGTATAAAAATACACCGCTAATTTTACCTAGCGCTTCATCGTATCATACCGATAAGCGCTTGTGGCGTCTACCCAATCTCACTGTCGCTAAGGTCAGTAATATAAGGGTAGATGACTAGCTGGCATCAATCGCTGTTTGCGCCAATTGCGCCGCGGGTAGATAGCCGCCAATTTGTTGGCCAGACTCGGTAAAGATAGCTGGCGTGCCGCGTACCCCTAGCGACATTCCCAGCTCAATTTGCTCTTTTACCGGGCTATTGCAGCTAGGCGCTTGGACATTAGCGCCCATTTTTGCTTGATCCATCGCCGCCTTGCGATCTTCGCTACACCAAATGGCTTCCATCTTTGGGATACTGCCTTCGCTGCGCGGCCACGCCAAATAACGCACTTCAATACCGCGTGCATTGATCTCGCCCATTTCTTCATGAAGCTTGGTGCAATAAGGGCAGTCGGCATCAGTAAAGGCATAAACAACTGATTTGGTCGCGCCTTTTGCTGGATAAATAACCATGTCTTTTTTATCGACCGTTTTTAGAGCGTCTTGCGCGGCTTTGGCAACCAAAGCGCCACTGATATCAACTGGCGCTTCTTGCCCAACGGCGATGATTTGTCCTTGGATAATATGTTTGCCAGATTTATCGGTAAAAAACGATGGTAAGCCCGATGCCGTTACCCAGTAAATATCGTCCATATCCGTTGGTACGGCTGAAATGATTTCTTCTTCAATCCCTGAGGCTTTTAGGTTTGCTTGTAAGGCTTTGACCACTGCTGCATCATTATCGGCGACTTGTGCGGTGCTGACTTTGGCTTCGGCGCTATTGACGATGCCTGTATTGCTGGTTGCATCAGCTGCATTATTCGAGCAGCCTGCGGCAATCGCGACCAGCAATGCGCCCATCATCATCCGCGATAAAGGCTTGCGAGAAAACAGAGCGCGAGCAGGGGTAGGTTTAGAGAAAGAAGGTAAAAACATAGATATTTCCTTTAGGCGATGATGCCTAAGCAAGATATAGATATAAAAACAGGGACATAGATGGTGTATGAACGCTTATCCCATATACGCTAGATTTTGTTGTCAGCGCGATATATTTCAAGGATGAGGTGCAATTTATTGATAATAAAAGATAAGTAGCAATACTGGTTATATTAGCATATTTTTAGAAATAACCACTAAAGGCTATTTGTTGACATTGCCAACTTTATTAACGGTAAATATTATCGGCAAATGTATTATTTACAGATAGCCATTAAAAAGCCGATATAAAATACATTTGCACTATTTCATCTAGGTTTATGTCTAGGTAGGCTACTGTCATCAACATTAAATTATTCATTAAAATAATTTTTCTATTATTATTTTTCTTTCTAACTTTCTAAGGAGACCCTATGGCAGGTGCCAGTTTATTAACCCTACTTGATGATATCAGTGTGATACTCGATGATGTTTCGGTCATGACTAAGGTCGCCGCCAAAAAAACCGCGGGGGTATTGGGTGATGATTTGGCGTTGAATGCCGAGCAGGTCACCGGCGTCACAGCAAATCGTGAGCTGCCAGTCGTTTGGGCGGTTGCCAAAGGCTCGTTTATTAATAAGCTTATTTTGGTGCCAGCAGCTATCCTTATTAGCGCCATTTATCCGCCTTTAATTACCTTTTTGCTGATGTGTGGCGGCTTGTTTTTGGTTTATGAAGGCGCTGAAAAGGTTATTCATCGCTTTTGGCCGCATGCCCTGCCCGATGATGAAGAGCAAAATGCCCGTCGACAGGCCAACGCTGATGAAACTGTTGATTTGGTCGCCTTTGAAAAAGAAAAAATTAAAGGGGCGGTACGTACCGATTTTATTTTATCAGCAGAAATTATTGTGATTGCGCTAGGTGCAACGGCAACCGCTACCTTGTTACAACGTAGTTTGGTGCTATCTATTTTGGCCATCGGTATTACTGTTGGTATTTATGGTTTGGTCGCGGGCATCGTTAAAATTGATGACTTAGGCTTGCATATGATGGAGAAAGACGGTGATTTTACTCAAAAAGTCGGTAAGGTTTTATTTACGGCAGCGCCTAAATTAATGAAGTTTTTATCTATCGCTGGGACTTTGGCGATGTTTTTAGTCGGTGGCGGTATTTTGGTGCACGGTATTAACTTTTTGCACTATGAGGTTGAAGATATTGCGCATTTGACAGGCGTGTTTGAAAGTTTTACCACTGCCTTATTAAATGGCGTTATCGGTTTTATTATTGGCGCTGCTATCGTTGCGCTATTTACGGTTATCAATAAGATACGTCATAAAGACGAGCCTACTGCCCATTAAGCTTGTTTTTCGAAGACTAAGATTATCAAAACTTGGCATTGATATATAGTGAGTGAAAAGTAATATTGATACATCACGCACTGCTGATATCAATTTTTCTCGCTTGCTGTGCCTACGCAGACAGAGGCTACAAAAAATTGATATCAGCAATACTGTCGCGTTTTTAGGATGTTTTGACTATAAAAGATCGTTATAAAGCTATATTGATTAAAAAGCCCCAAAGTTGCTAACAACTTTGGGGCTTTGATATTTTATAAAAGAGTATTAATGATAGCTATTAGCTTTCGCTATCAGAATCGTCATTCTCTGATTTTTCCGCTTGCGTCGGCTTTTTATGCTCCGCTTTCGGCTTACGCGTCCGCGCTTTTGGGACTTTTGGCGTGGTTAAATTAAACATGCCTTTTTGTGGTAGTAATTGCTCAGCCACATTTTCGATCATGTTTTTATAACTGGCGATGGTCGTTTTTGACTTCGCCGCCTGAATTTCCTCTTTTGTCGCTTGCTCAGATAGCTGTTCAGTTGGCTCAGATGCTTGCTCGGTTTCGCTTTGCTCGACATCAGAAACGCTGATTTCAGATTCAGTATCTTTAACTTCAGCATCGGTAACTTTAGTATCTGCTGCTTCAAGGTTTTGCGCTTCTACGGCATCAACATCAGATTGCCCCGAGTCTTCTGCTTCGAGCGCTTGCTCTACTTTTAGCAACTCTTCACTATCGGCGCTGACATCGTCTGTCTGACTTTGATTGGCCAGTGCAGTGGCGTCTACATTCTGAGCGTCAACGTCAACGTCGCTGTCGGCTGCTAGAGAGCCGTTTTTAGGCGCTTCGGCGACTGTGGTTGCAGCTGGCTCCTGATAGTCAGGATGCTGACCGCGTGGGTCGTTGCTCGCCCGCTTGCTAATAGGGCGAGGCTCAACGGCTGTTTTACCTTGCGCCGCAGCAAACTGACTGACGGCTTGCGTCATCGCCTCAAAGCTTGCGAGATAATCCGCTGCTAAAGGTTCATAACCATAGTTACTGAAGTCAAAATCTTGCTTGGCAGTTTTGCCAGTCTCGACTTTAGACTCGTTGTTACTATCTACCTTTTCGTTAACAGCGTTAGCTTGCTCTAGATGCAAAGCGATAGCCGCATTAAAACAATTAATCACGCCTTCAGCGGCTAAACGCGCTTGCGCCTCTGGCAAGGTTGCGCGGATAAACTCGCCAACCGTGCCGCGGATAGCTGGAACGTTCACAGCGCGATGCTCATTTACCACAGGCGATTGATTATCCGATGCTGTAGTTGTCGAGGCTTGAGCCTGCTGACGACGAACCACGCGTGGATCATTGCTGGCTTGACCGAACTTTTCAGCCGTCACATAGCGCTTGGCGAACAAAGCTTGATGGTCAAGCTCAAACGCTGTTTGATTGCTACTGTCAGTATCATCGGTATTAGCATCAACATTAGAAGCCGCTTTTTGCGCTTTCTCGGTAGGCGCTATGCCATCAGCTTTTCTGCTAGTTTCGACAGCACTACCACTTTTAGAGGTCGAGTGCTCATCGGCTGCTGATTTTGTAGCTTCGACATTACGCTCGTCTACAGAATTAGCGTCAGACTTTTGCACTTTGTCTTCAGTGGTGCTTGTCTTAGCGTCGTCCATTTTTGCTGCCGCTACCACCGCATCGCCACTTTCAGCCTTATCATTTTGAGCATTGTCACTTTTAGCAGCGTCGGCAGTCACAGTTTGCGTACTGGTTTTTGGACTACTATCAACCGTTTCACCAACACTTTTGGCAGGTTGATCGTTAGTACCTTGCTTATCAGTACTTTGCTCGTCAGTTTTAGGCTGCTCAGAATTTTTAGGACGGCTGTCTTCTTGAGGCGCTTTTTCTGACTCAGCTTTATCGCTCGCTTTGTCTGAATTTTGCTTTTCAGAGAGCCGTTTTTCAGATTCTGGGCGCGTTGCTGTTACTGATTTGCTGTCATCTAAAGACAAATGCACAACTTCGGGTGACTTGAGCTCCGTAGCCGCTTCATTGACCTGTAATACCACTTCATTAGGGTCTTGGTTGCGGCGGGTACTGGTCTGATTTTTGTCATTGCTATGACTGGTCTCTTTATTGCTTTGCTCGTTATTCGCACTTAACGTCTCACCGCGCTCAATTTTACCGCGTGAGGAGCGCTGGCTGTTTGATTTACGCTTGGCACGCGTTTGCTCATCTATTGTATTAGCGTCTTTCCTAGCAGCGTCATTGTGCTCGGTATTGCTATTGTCATTTCCATTACGACCCCTGTCTTGACGGTTGTTGCGATTACGGTCATTAGAGCGGCGATTATCATGCTGACGTTTATCTTGGTTATCAGCCTGCTTGTCGTCAGTGCCGGTTGAGCGGCTGTCGTCTACGTTGTTGCTAGCTGCATTACCATTGGACTCATCTGACTGCTCTTTTCTTTGACGCGTTTTAGAAGGTCTTGATTTACGCGGCTTACGTCTTCTTCTGTCTTCAGCGTCGTTATCATCAGTATTACTATTAGCGGCTTGCTGACGATTAGTATTCGGCTGTTGCTCAGTGCTTTGCTGATTGCTTGCCGTTTGCGGTGCTACTGTGGCTTGAGCATTAGCATCTAAAGCGCTGCTATCTATTTGTCCAAACGAACCAAGACTTTGAGCGCCCGTATTTACCAGTGCTTCAATGGCTTCGGCAGCATCACGACTACTGACCTTAGGCGTCGTCGATGCTTGTGGCGCTTGGGCAAATAGGTTGGATAACCAAGCGACTGCTTGCGGTTGGGCGGTAGTCGCGTTATTATTTCGCGAAGCTACTGGCGCCGCGGTAGTCGCAACAGTTGGCGTACTTTGTGACTGAGTTTGAGGTTGGGGTACACGTGTTGCTACATTGCTAGCGCTAGCATTGGCATTGCTACGATGGTCATTGCTATGACTGGTCGTGCTTTGCTGCTGTTGCTGTGCATGCTGTTGGCTATTGACACGAGTAGTCGATTGACTGTTGTTATTGCTGTTATCGGCTACCTGACGTGGCTGGCGCGTTGGCTGCTGCTCTGGGCGCACTGAATCAGCGGTTTGCCAATCGACGTTATAACCAAGATCGCTATGTTCTTGTTGCTGGGTATCGGTGATACGCTCGTAGCTTGATGGGGCAAAACCATCGCGATTAAAGTGTAGCTTAAAGTTTGGCGTTTCTAAATGCGCGTGCGGCAAAATAGTAATACGAGTGCCGCTGTCTTGCTCAAGATAAACCAAGCTATCGCGCTTTTCGTTTAATAAGAACGCAGCAATATCGGTTGGCACTTCAGCTTGCACTTCACCTTGACGTTCTTTAAGGGCGATTTGTTCAATTTGACGCATAATTGACAGTGATAACGAGCGCAAATCACGAATCATGCCATTGCCATGGCAACGCGGGCAGATATAACCAGTTGACTCTTCTAATGATGGACGCAAGCGCTGACGGCTCATTTCCATCAAGCCAAACTTAGAAATATCACCAAACTGTACGCGCGCGCGGTCATATTTGGTTGCTTCAACCAAACGTTTTTCCACCTCTTTTTGGTGCTTGTTGTCATTCATATCGATGAAATCAATGACAATCAAGCCGCCCATATCGCGCAGACGTAGCTGGCGAGCTATCTCATCGGCTGCTTCTAGGTTGGTATGATAGGCAGTTTCAGCAACATCTGAGCCTTTGGTTGATTTTGCTGAGTTGATATCGATAGACACCAAGGCTTCCGTTTGGTCAATAACGATTGAGCCACCTGATGGCAGGCGTACTTCGCGCTGATAAGCTGTTTCAATCTGCTTTTCGATATTAAAGCGCGAAAACATTGGCTCATAATCGGTATATTTGCGCAATTTTTCTGCTTGTTTTGGCATCACGGCATCGATAAAACCGGCCGCTTCGATATAAGCGTTTTCGTTGTCAATCCAAATCTCGCTAATATCGTCGCGTAGATAATCACGCACGGCACGGGTGACGACGCCTGCTTCTTGGTGTACCAAACGCGGTGATGGGTATTTTTGATTTTGCTCTTGGATGGCTTGCCAGATATTAAGCAAGTGATTTAAATCGTGTTGCAAGTCTTCTTGGGTCTTGCCAATACCAGCAGTACGAATGATGACACTCATGCCTTTTGGCAAATCAAGATTGCTGAGCATGCGCTTCATATCTTCGCGTAATTTGCCCGAGATTTGACGCGAAATGCCGCCGCCACGAGGGTTGTTTGGCATCAACACCAAATAACGCCCTGCCAAAGAGACATAAGTCGAAAGCGCTGCGCCTTTATTGCCGCGCTCTTCTTTTTCAACTTGGACGATAAGCTCGTCACCCTCTTTGATTAATTTTTTGATGTTTTCATCGCGTGGATTGCCGCTTAAATATTCAGCAGAAATTTCTCGAATCGGCAAAAAGCCTTGGCGCTGTGAGCCATATTCGACAAATACCGCTTCAAGCGATGGCTCGACACGGGTAACGTGACCTTTATAAATGTTGGATTTTTTTTGCTCGCGGGTACGGTTTTCTAAATCGAAATCGTAGAGGTGATTACCTTTACAAAGGGCAACGCGAATTTCTTCGTTTTGAGTAGCGTTGATTAAAATGCGTTTCATATTTGAATCCTATGAGTACGCATAACAACGACGGGGCAGGCTTTCGGGCAAGGGAGCAAGTGCGGTTAAGGGTAAATCAACCTGAGCAGATGTGAGTGAGCGGTAGAACGTAAAGCAGAAGTAACGGCAAGCACATGAGCTTTTCGTAACTGCTGTTAACCTAAAATGTATTAGCCATTTATCCTGCTAATGTCGGTAACGTTTATATAGACAAGGTAGGGTGTAAGGCTACTATCTATATTAGTATTATGAGTAAGCTTGCTCTAACGATTAAGGCACGTGCGGGTTTGTGGTCTTTTTGACAGTCATTTATCCAAGTTTAATCCGCACACCTTGTAAGGGCGGCGATGGATAAGGACTGAGATTTAAGAGGTCACAATTACCAAAAAAGCATCGTGTTGTCACAATTAATCAATCAAGGTCTAGCAATCATAGCGCTGTTAATAAAGAACTGTTTTATCGGTAAGTGCTAGTGCATAAAACAGTGCCGTGCAGCGGTTATCCTTTTAGGTAAAGCAATTGGTCATTCTTTATTTATCGTTCTTTTGGCTATCACGTCAAAAATATCTGGGGTAACTCAAAGCTAGGTGGCGCTGCTCTAATCATCAGCGGGGCGTACTTGGCAAACAGAATAAATGACCGGCTTATCGGCGCGGTGTCTCTTGTCTATCCTACTTCGCGTGCTCTGTTTGACCACCAATACTTAGGCAGCTATCGATAATCAATCAATGATGCTCGATTCTGGCTCTAAGCGACCCATACTTGCTCAACTGTGCGCTAAAGGACTGGCTGATAATTAGTTATGCGTGATAAATAATTATCAAAATAAGTCGTGGTTAGGCGGTAGTGAGTAAATGTTATGTTGTTATCGCGCGATAAAATGGTTGTTAGCCAATTTATCAAAGCGATGTCGTTTAATATCAGCGTGTTTTGTCTTGATAAAAAACTATATTACTAAAAAACGTTGTACTAAAAATTTTGGGTACTGATACATCCTATATATAGATAATTATCAGCGTTGTTCTTACAATTTATGGGGCATTATAGGGTATATCAAGGGATATAACACCCTTAAAATCAGATGAAACGCACAAGTTTGGCAACCTTTATAACGGCCATCGCCTGACTAACCAGTAGTAGCAACGGCGCAATATTGTCTGTAACAACAAGGAATTATTGTCGCAGCCTCTGCTTAATTGGCGCTCAACATGCTAAACTATAGCAAATCTTTGTGTAAATACCTAACTAAAAATGACAAACTCAAAAATGCCAACCGAACAGCCTATCCACGAAGCGCCCGCTATCTTTAATAGTAAAACGCGCCCGCAAAGTGCCGATGACGAAATCAGTAACTTTGAAAAGGTCAATTACCTTGAAGTCACGCGCCATCAGCACGACCAGCGTTTGGATAACTTTTTGCTCAATCGCCTAAAAGGTTTGCCGAAATCCCACATCTACAAGATGATTCGCTCAGATGAAGTGCGCGTTAATAATAAACGCTGTAAAGCGCATGATAGATTGCAGCGTGAAGACGTGGTGCGTATTGCGCCTGTACAGCTCGCGACCCGTGACAAACCGATTATCAGCGCTGAATTTGCCAATAGCTTATTGGCGCGAGTGGTCTACGAAGATGAGGGGCTAATCGTACTTAATAAGCCTGCTGGTATTGCTGTGCATGGCGGTAGTGGTTTAGATTTTGGCGTTATTGAAGCCATGCGCGAAGTGACAGGTAAAAAATATCTCGAGCTGATTCATCGTATCGATAAAGATACTTCAGGTCTGCTGATGATTTCTAAAAAGCGCTCGGCGTTAAAAGTGCTCCAGCAGCATCTTGTCGATAGAACCATTCAAAAGCATTATCTTTGCCTAGCGAAAGGTCAACCTGCGCTCAATGAGCAGCGTATCGACGCGCCATTACTGCGCTATACGCTGGCTAGCGGTGAGCGCCGCGTAAAAGTAGATGCGCAAGACCCACAAGCCAAAGAAAGCCAGACCGATATCATTGTGCATGGCCGCTTTACGCTGAACAATCAGCCAGTGAGCCTGCTTGAAGCAAAACCTTTGACCGGTCGCACCCATCAAATTCGCGTACATTTGGCGCATATCGGTCATGCTATTTTAGGTGATGATAAATACAATGTGCATGACAAATCGGGCGTGCATCGTTTGTGTTTACATGCGTGGCGTTTAGATATTCCTGGCTATGAAACCATTACCGCGCCATTACCAGATGAGATGAAAGATTGGTTACCAGCAGATATGCAGCTGCCTGAATAAGTTTTAAAAATTTCTTTTTAAAGGCTGTTTAAAGACTGATAGTCAATGCAGTTTTGAAATGACTATTTAACACAATCGTCACAGTTGCTTATTTGCGCATACATTCGCCAAATAAGAACCTGTGACATTTTTATATTTGCCATTTGTTATTTGTAAAGGGTTAGTCCATGACAGCATCTAGCGCTAACAAAACAGCGCCAACCAATACTTCTGAATTAGCAGCTGAGCATCATTTAGCTGATAAAACGCTGATTATTTTTGATTGGGATGGTACCTTGATGGATTCGATTGGCCTAATCGTTGAGTCGATGCATGTAGCAGGCGAGGCGCATGGCTTTACGACTACCGATCAGGCCGTCAAAGACATTATTGGGCTGAGCTTAATGCACGGCATTGAGATTTTATATCCGCAAGCAAGCGATACGCAAAAGCTTGCCATTCAGCAAAGCTATGCGGATTATTATATTCCGAACAGCCATCGTACGCCGTTTTTTATGCCGATAGACGAAATGCTCCTGACGTTAAAGCAGCAAGATAAACAGCTTGCGGTCGCTACCGGCAAAAAAAGAAAGGGGTTAGATCGAGTATTAGAGGCTTCTGCTAGCCATCACTATTTTACCATCACGCGCTGTGCTGATGAATCCGGCTCTAAACCTGATCCGCAAATGCTGCGCGATATTTTAGATTACACCAAGCAGCCAATCTCGCAGGCAGTATTTATCGGTGACAGTATCTACGATATACAAATGGCCAATCGTTTGGGCATGACCAGTATTGCGGTCAATTATGGCACAGCGTCAAGCAGCGAGCTTGCTGCCGAGCAGCCAACTTATCAAGTGGACACGCCGCAAGAATTAGTGGCATTGTTATGTGCATAAATTAAGTGCTTAACCAAAACCTCATTTAATCTTAACAAATAGATTTTTCAAAAAATACCCATAAAAGAAGGGTTTATCGTTATAAATGATAAACCCTTCTTAATTTCTGCTTAGCGTTTGCAAAAGCGGCGGTCTTTAAATCAGGTTAGCCTTTAAATAAGCCTCTAAATCATCAAATACGATAATTTATTCAGTACGTTTTTGCTTATCAGCGCTTTGGTCGCTAGTTTCTATTCTATTTTCTTGGTTTTCAATAACAGACGCTTCAGCATTTTTATCCTCCTTGGTCTGATATTGATACCAATTACCCATGACGCCTGCCAGCTCATCAAGACCTTCTTTTCTTAATGCGGAAAACAACTGTATCGTGCAGTCTAAACCCAACTGCTTAAGTCTTTTACGGGTATTAAGCAGGGCAGTTTTAGATGCGCCATATTTAAGCTTATCGGCTTTAGTCAGTAAGATATGCACCGGCAGCTCGCCATCTTTTGCCCAATGCAGCATTTGCTCATCAAAGAATTTAAGCGGATGACGGATATCGGTCATCAGTACCAAACCTGCCAGGCTTGAGCGCGATACCAGATATTCTTCCAGCTCAACTTGCCATTCTTTTTTCATCTCAAGTGGCACCGCCGCGTAACCATAACCCGGCAAATCAACCAAACGCGTATCGGTATCGCCGATACTAAAAAAGTTAATCATCTGCGTACGCCCAGGCGTTTTAGACGAACGTGCCAGTTGGCGCTGATTGGTTAGGGCGTTGATAGCGGACGATTTTCCCGCGTTCGAGCGACCAGCAAACGCTACTTCGAGCCCAACATCGGGCGGACAAAGACGAAAAGTCGGCGCGGACGTCATAAATTCAGTTTGCTGAATGCGCTGACGGGCTTTGGTATTAAAATCCGCATGTTCGGCGGCGACATCTTTAAACGGGGTACTCATAAATGACTCATTAACCTTAAAAAATTAGATACAGTAGTGAAAAGTTTGTGAATAAAATAGGGCAGTAAGCAAAGCCAAAAATAGGTGAGCGGCAAAAGTAGGCCGTTAATAACATGAGCCTTTTAGGATAACGCCTATTCTATACTATTATAGCGCTTAGTTATTGAAATAACGGCAATTACCCTCATAATAATCACAACATAACCGTAAATAAAAACGCGTCTGAACCCTGACTTTTATTCCAATAAACATCGTTAACAAAGCTAAACCATATTTATATATATTAATATGACATATATTGTTACAATCTTTAGTCAGATAAAGTGAATGACCATTGCACGATAAACGCTTAATAAAATCATGGATTAAGCGCATAAAAAAGATATGAGGTGTCTTATGTTTTCAATCACCGACATTTTTGCCAAAAGCTATCGTCTTCTAGTCGCCAGCGGTGCAGCCCTAATCATTGGCACGGCGACGATAAGTAGTGCGGGCGCTGCTGACATTGCCACGTCCTATAATAACTCATGTGCGGCCTGTCACGATAGTGGCGCCCTTAATGCGATTAAAAAAGGCGATAGTGCCAAATGGCAACAGCTTATCAAACAAAAAGGTATGCCAGCGCTGGTTAAGTCTGTCAAAAATGGCATGATTCAAATGCCAGCGGGTGGCTTGTGCCAAAACTGTAGTGATGACGATTATCGCAAGCTTATCGAGTATATGAGCAAGTAGTAATTGGCTAATAAGTAGTAAGTAGTGTTGTACGGCTAAATAAATGTAATGATAAATGATACGAGGCGCAGGGTGAGTAAACCTATTGCGCTTTTTGTTTTTTTATTAAGCGAATAAATGTCGAACCGCCAGAAAAAATAACCAATGCTACGATTAAGTAGGCAAATAGTAAAAAGTCTTGCTATAATAATCCAAAATAAACCCTGATATTAGTAAGTACTTTCGGGCTGCTTGTGATAAAGACCGCATAATACATAGCGTAGCTGATTAGATGCTATGTTTGTAGTGGGTGCGGCTTTTGATAATGCAATCACTCTAAATAATGCTTACGTCGAGTTAGTAGGATTTGTATCAATGAAAAAGTTAATCGCTGCCGCCAGCTTATGTGTTGCAAGTTTCAGCGTACAAGCTGCTATTATTGTTCCTGAACATGACGTCAATGCAGGTAAGCAAATTGCAGAAACCGTTTGTGCGGCTTGTCATGGTGTTGATGGTGTCAGTCCTGTGCCAGCACAGCCAAATCTTGGCGGTCAAAACGTGAAGTACTTATATAAGCAATTGGTCGATTTTAAATCAGGCTACCGTAAAAACGGTATCATGCAATCACAAGTTGCCAATTTGTCTCAGCAAGATTTGGCCAACGTTTCAGGCTATTATGCCAGCCAAAAACCTTGGGGTGTTGCATTCGGTAATCCTGCGACCACGCAAGAAGCAACTAAGCTGTTTTTAGGTGGTGACAAATCCCGTGGTGTTATCGGTTGTGCAGGCTGTCATGGTCCAGATGCTGCGGGTAACGTTTGGGCTGCATTTCCGCGTTTAGGCGGACAGCATGCTGAATATATTGCCACTCAGCTAAAGCTTTTCCGTGCTGCCGGACGCGTTGATGATATCGATAGCGATGAGCAAAAACGTGTTAACGATGCAGAAAAAGAAGGCGAGATGGGTATGATGCAGATGGTTGCTGCCAAACTATCTGATCGTGATATTCGTATCTTGTCAGACTATGTGAGCGCGATTCACTAATCTGCTACCTATATAGCGGCTCGCACCTTGACGAGCTTAGTGAGATTATATAATAAGTGAAGCAATTTGCTGCCGCCGTTATGATTTAGCTCTTAAACCCCGATTTCGGGGTTTTTTTATAACTATTAGTCCTTATATAATTTGCGTAAGCTTTGCTAACCCTTATAAGAATTAAGCGGCTGTTATATGACGCTATCATAGAAAATATAGATGTTTATCAGTACTTTATAGCCTTAACTATTATTCACTTTGAATCGCTTGGATTTAGATTATGATGATTCGCTATGCTTCTTACTTTATCGCCGCGCTGCTACCGTTATTATTATTTCGCTGGTTTGCACCCGCATCCATAGGCGAGATTGATTTTTGGTTGCTATGGCTTGTGGCGATGGTACTGGTCTCTCTGCCCGTCGTTTATGCGGAAATTGCTTTGGCCTATCGTAGCGCTGAAGCACCGTTGGCAGGTATGCAAAAGCTTACGCGCGAAGCGGATGCCAGCACTCTATGGCGCAGTTTTGGCTGGCTCGCAGCATTGGTTTCTATACTGATTGCTGCGCTTGTCATATCAGGGGCAAGCCAAGGTATTTTAGCCGCTTTGGCGGAGCTCAATAGCGCACCTAATGTGCCAAGCTTTGCTATTGCGGCAGGATTAATGGTCATTGCCGTCTTATTAAGCTTACTCGGCGTGGCGCCGTTACCAATTGGCTTGGGTTTAATGCTGGTTGGTCTGTTATTGGGTGTTGCCAACGGCTTGCCAAATATCGCTTTTGCTATGACCGATGTCAGCTTAAGTGAATGGGCACGAGCAGTGGCTTTGGCGTTAGTGAGCGTCGGTGCGGGTACAGGTTTATACTGGTTTGGTCAAAACTTAATTAGCAAGCAAACGGTCACGGCGGTAGGGACTGATAATCACAATGCGCAAAAAACCTCTCATAATAATGTCGCACAAGTATATCGAGCAACCAAGCTGGTGTTACCAATTTGGATATTACAGCTAGTGGTTGGCGTGGTCGCTTTATTTATCAGCGGCATGGCGCTACCACCGATTGGGCAGTTACTTTATTGGGTCGGGGTGCTGTTTGTGGTCAGCTATTTGCTCCATTATAGTACGCAGCAATTGGCGCACAGATTTGGTTTGCTAGTCAGCGTGGTATTAACGTTTGTGCTAGCGCTATTGTTAGTCGTCGCCATACCGACCAATTGGCTCGTCGGCATTTTGGTGATTATCAGTAGTATCGCCGTGCTGTTATTGTCGGTTTTTGCTGGTTGGCAGATGAAAATCAGCCATTTACGTAAGTCTTTAAACTTTGGCAATGAAGCTTTTTATAACTTGTGGCGGGTGGCGATACGCCTTATTGTGCCGCTAGCGTTACTATTAGCGTTAATCGGTTGGGTGATGCAGTGGTTAAGCTAATGACCGCTGCTAATCATAGTGCAGCTGATAAAGATGAGGTTAACGTTAACCCAGCTCAGACTGATTTGATAACAGTATATCTGGCGTATGCAGAAGAGGCAGCACGCCAGCATTATCGCTCTATCCAAGTTAGGCGGGGCGCAACTTTGTATGAGGCATTAGCTCAGGCAGGTTGGCTAAAACAGTTTGAAGAGCTAGCAAGCTGGTGTGAACAGGTTGCCAATACGACAACGCCAACGGCTAAGCGTTGGCATGTGGGAGTATATGCGCAAAAGCAGCCGCTCAATTATATATTGCAGCCGTCTGATCGGGTAGAGGTATATCGCAGCTTAAGCGCTGATCCCATGTCTCAGCGCAAAAATAAATCTCGCGGTTAGTTTTTAGAAATTTCTATCAGACTTATGATGCAGGCAGGCTATCGATACCTTCAATGCGGGTCACTATACCGTTATCGTCGAAATAAACAATCAAATGCTGGCTGGCATTTTTGACATCGGCGATACCTTTACGGCGACCTTCTGTTCCGGCTTTATAGTCGTAAATGTAGTCCCAGCGTTTTGGCGCGAGCGTGTCTCTGATTGCTGGGCTACCAAGAATATAAAGCACCTGATTTTGATTCATACCTACTTGCACTTTTTGCGCTTGCGCTTGGGTAATGGCAGTGCCTTGGGGCAAGTCAATTTTATAGACACTCAGTAATGAGCAGCCAGACATAGCCACAGTGGCACTGAGCATAGTCGTCATGGTAATCTTGCGTAAGGCGTTTGTAGAGCTTAACGAACGAAAATTAAAGGTCTTTATCATGGTAAAATGACTCATAAAAAATGGGTTAGGCGCTGCTAAAAACCGATAATGGGGGTCTTGCAGGCAATCTTGCACAAATGATACGTCATTTACTTGCAATTGCCTACCACTTACGACATTATTTACCAAGCGCTACCTTACCGCTTTTATTATTTATATTTTAAATTCAAACACTTGGCAGCGATTTTTTGCAAAAAATGCTCTTCATAATCGCTCATTTTTTATGGTTTTTGTATTTTATCAGCACTTATTACTAACTATTGATGTTTATTTAACTCCTGTTTTTTGAATTCATTTGCTAAGACTTTCATAGTCAGAAGGGATATTATGGCTTCTTTTACCAATCAAGATTTACGTAAAGCGGGTTTAAAAGTAACGTTACCACGTATCAAAATTTTAGAGCTGCTTGAGAGTGCAGAGCTGCATCATATGAGTGCTGAAGAGGTATATAAAGCACTGATTGATCAAGGCGAAGATGTGGGGCTGGCAACCGTTTATCGCGTATTAACCCAGTTTGAGCAAGCGGGTATCGTTGAGCGCCACAACTTTGAAAACAATCTCTCAGTGTTTGAGATTACTCAAGAAGAGCATCATGACCATTTGGTTTGTGATGTCTGCGGCAAAATCGTCGAGTTCCATAACAAAACCATTGAAGAAGAGCAGACCAAAGTAGCGGCAGAGCATGGCTTTAAGCTATCTGGTCATTCTTTGGTGCTGTACGGTATTTGTGATAATCAAGCTTGTAGAGACAACGCTAAGTAAGCGTTTTAGAAATTGATTATCTGATATTGATAATTTATAGTCTATTACTGTCCAAGTATTAACTTAAACGCCAAAAAAAGCCCTCACATTTGATAAGGGCTTTTTTATGGGCAAATTTAACCAAATTGAGCTGGTTTAAGTAATATCTAACGATAAACTATCGGCGCCTTCATCTAAGTTGACGTTGCCATTTTTACCACTTAACTTAATCTTTAAGCGTAAATCGTTAGGGGAGTCGGCGTGCAGAATGGCTTCTTTATAAGTGATTTCACCATTTTCATATAAATCAAACAGCGCTTGGTCAAAGGTTTGCATGCCGCTATCACGTGAGCGCGTCATCACATCTTTGATTTCGTGCACCTCGCCTTTACGGATGTAGTCGCTGATCAGCTGTGAGTTTAATAAAATCTCAATAGCGGCGCGGCGTCCTTTACCATCAGGCGTTGGAATCAATTGCTGAGCGATAATAGCTTGCAAGTTTAATGATAAATCCATAAACAACTGATTATGGCGACTGGTTTCAAAAAAGTGAATGATACGGTCAATCGCTTGGTTGGCGTTATTGGCGTGTAAAGTTGCAAAGACCAAATGCCCCGTTTCAGCGTATTGAATCGCGTAGCTCATGACTTCGCGGTTACGAATCTCACCAATCAAAATTACATCAGGCGCTTGGCGCAAGGTGTTTTTGAGACCCGCTTCAAAAGAATGGGTGTCGATACCGACTTCGCGCTGGGTAATGATACAACCGCGGTGCTTATGTACAAACTCAATCGGATCTTCGATAGTAATAATATGACCGTGTGAATTCTGGTTACGATGTCCAATCATCGCCGCAAGCGTGGTTGATTTACCCGTACCTGTCGCGCCAACGAGTAAGATAATACCGCGCTTTTTCATGGCCAGCTCTTTTAGCGCTGGCGGCAGGCGCAGCTCTTCAACGGTGGGGATTTTGTTTTCGATTTTCCGTAAAATCATCCCTGCCATGTCGCGCTGAATAAAGGCACTTACCCGAAAGCGCGCTTGCTGTGCCTGATCTGAAATCGCAAATTGACACTCGTTGGTTTCGTCAAATTCTTTTTGCTGGCTTGGGGTCATCACCCCTTTGACCAATCTCATGGTTTGCTCAGCGGTTAACGGCGTTTTACCCACCGGCAAGATTTTGCCATTGATTTTCATGGACGGCGCGACATCAGCAGTAATAAAAAGGTCAGAGCCGTTTTTATTAATCATTAATTGTAAAAGCTTATCAATGTCCATAACGTACCTACATTTGGAATATATAGTTTAAAACTGCTGCAATAAACTTTTAAAGCGGGCAATAATAACCGTTAAAAATAACTAAAGCTGAGTAAAAGTTTTTGATCGTTTACCTATAACTTTAACAAAAATTTATGTTAAAACTTTTAATACTATGTAAACCCATACTAAATAAAGGCTTCAGGCTGCTTAGCATAAGGGCGAGCGACATCTTTACTGATTGTGCCTTTTGAAACCAAGTTTTTAAGCGTTTGATCAAGGGTAATCATGCCTTCACCTGCACCAGTTTGAATAGCAGAATACATCTGCGCGATTTTATTCTCACGTATTAAGTTACGAATCGCAGGCGTGCCTAGCATGATTTCATGGGCAGCAATACGTCCGCCGGTTTGCCGACGTAGTAGCGTTTGTGAGATGACCGCTTGTAGCGATTCTGAAAGCATCGCTCGAATCATATCTTTTTCGGCTGCAGGGAAGACGTCAATCACGCGGTCAATGGTTTTTGCGGCTGAGCTGGTGTGCAAGGTGCCAAAGACCAAATGCCCTGTTTCAGCGGCGGTCAATGCCAAGCGAATGGTCTCAAGGTCACGTAACTCACCAACCAGGATAACGTCTGGATCTTCACGTAGGGCAGAGCGCAATGCTGGCTCGAAACCTAAGGTATCGCGGTGGACTTCGCGTTGGTTAATCAAGCTCTTTTTAGACTCGTGGACAAATTCAATCGGGTCTTCAATGGTTAAAATATGCTCTTTACGGGTTTCATTGATATAATCGATCATGGCAGCAAGCGTGGTAGATTTCCCTGAACCCGTTGGACCTGTGACCAGTACCACACCGCGTTTAAAGTCAGATACTCGTTTAAAGACGTCACCCATACCTAAGTCTTCCATAGTAAGAACTTTAGAAGGAATGGTCCGAAAAACAGCGCCAGCGCCGCGGTTTTGATTAAAGGCGTTGACACGAAAACGTGCTAGATTTGGAATCTCAAAAGAGAAGTCGGTCTCAAAAAACTCTTCAAAGTCAGCGCGTTGCTTATCATTCATGATGTCATAAATAAGCTGATGCACCACTTGATGCGTCATTTCAGGCATATTAATACGGGTCATCTCACCATCGACACGAATCATCGCTGGCATACCGGCTGAAATATGTAAATCCGACGCTTTGTGCTTAACGGTAAAGCGCAATAAGTCTTCGATGTTTAAATGATGCTTTTCAGCCATAGTGAAATATCCCTATTGATAGACAAAAATGAGCCAAATAAGAATGAACAAAGAAACGCGTAGAAATTATGATACTTTACGATTCTATACCATTATTTAACTTAGCTTATTTAAAAGAGTTGTAGTCTTCGCTGTTACTATTGTTATATTTTTCAGTAGCATGAGTTAGACTATGTAACAATATAATAACAAGCCTGCTGCTATTTAACCATCTACTATATGAATAAAATGTAAAAATAATTCAAATATACTTTGTTTTGTTAATATAAGTTTATGTCTGTTTTTTATCAAAATTTTAACTGCTTAATTTCATAGCTCCTTCTATTTATAATTAATAAAATAATCACCTAATATTTCTGTGAGTTTTTTATGAACACTACCTCTACACCACAAACTAACGCTACGAGTTTAGCTGATAAAAAAAACAATGAAGATGATTTTGAGGCGGCAGAATTGATTGCAAATTGGCAGCAAGTAAGCGAGCAGGTGGCGCAAGCGTCTGTACAGGCGCAAAGGCAGAAAGACGAGATCACTTTATTAGCAGTGTCTAAAACCAAACCTGCTGAGATGATTGCGACGTTAGCGCGTCAAGGCCAACAAGATTTCGGTGAAAACTACTTGCAAGAGGCTATTGAGAAAATACAAGCTTTACGACAACAGGCAGACTGTGAACACATCGTTTGGCATTATATTGGCAGTATTCAGCGTAATAAAACCCGCGATATTGCTGAGCATTTTGATTGGGTGCAAACGCTTGAGCGTGAGATTATCGCCAAACGTTTAAACGAACAACGCCCAGCCGAGCTGCCAGCGCTTAATGTGTTGATACAAGTCAATATTGATAACGAGGACAGTAAGTCAGGATGTTTGCCAGCTGAGCTGTCAAACTTGATAAGCGCGATTAAAGATTACGAGCGCTTGCAATTGCGCGGGCTGATGATTATTCCCGCAAAAGCCAATACTGATGCTTTTGTTCGCATCAAGCAGTTATTTGATAGTATCAAGCGTGAACATCCAGAATTAAAGCAGTGGGATACGCTGAGTATGGGCATGAGTGATGATATGAGCGCCGCGATTGCCCATGGCTCGACCATGGTACGCGTCGGCTCGGCGATATTTGGTGTGCGTGGCTGATTTTGAGCTTGTCATTAATTGACTGTTAAACCATTAAGTGAATACTAAATCAAGTTATAAGATATTAAATTTGAACCGCTCTTTTTACTTAACCGCTTCTTCAAGCTTAGTGACGAGTAGCTGGGTGATTTTTAGGTTATCAGTCGCAATAATCTCAAAACGATAATTGGCGTATTCGATGGTATCGGTTTTTTTAGGGATTTTGCGCAGCATATACATCATAAAGCCGCTAATGGTTTCATAGTTTTGACTGCGCGGTAAATTAACGATATCGAGCGCGCGAACCACATCTTCAATAGGTGTCATGCCATCGATAAGCCAAGAATTATCGGTACGTTGCACGATAGGCTGCTCCTCAACTGTGACCAGCTCTCCCATGACAATACTCATTACATCACGCAGGGTAATGACACCAACCACCAAGCCATATTCATTGACGATAACGGCAAAGTCGGCGCCGGTCGATTTAAACATCTCTAAGACTTCAAACAAAGACAAGGTATCAGGTACAAATAATGCCGGTTTTAATAGCGCTTTATCGGTTAGGCTAACTTCTTGCTGATTGAGCACCAGAGCTAGAAAGCTGCGCGACTCTACATAGCCGATAATCTGCTCTAAATCATCTTCCTCACAGACCAAAAACTTATTATGTGGCTGGGCAATCATTACCTCAACCACTTCTTCGGTGCTGGTTTTGCTATCAAAATAGACGATATGCTCACGCGGATTCATGACTGAGGTGACGGTACGCTCTTGCATCTCAAAGATATTTTCAATCAGATGATGTTCTTGTTTTTTGATTACCCCAGCTTCCGCGCCCGCGTCCATCACCGCATATATGTCTTCTGGCGTCATATCATCTTGGCGTGTGGTTGAGATACCAAAAAACTCAAAAATGAGGTTTGCTGCGCCATCAAAGATCCAAATAACGGGCTTAAAAATAAATGTCAGCGCCATCATAGGGCGTACCAGCCGCACCGCAAAAACTTCTGCATTAGACATCGCCAAACGTCTGGGCATCAAATCGGCAAGTAGGGAAAATAAGCTGGTAATCACGACAAATGAGATAACCGATGACACCGCTTCATTCTTAACCAACAGCTGTAAATACGGGCTAATCGCCGACTCACCAACCGCACCTGCTGAAATGGCGACGGCATTAAGCACGACTTGCACTACCGTAATAAATCCACCAGGATTCTCTTGCATATGCAGCACATCAAGGGCGCGGACTTCGCCTTCTTTTGCCATGATTTGCAGCTTAATCTTGCGACCAGCAGCGATAGCAATTTCTGCCCCAGAAACAAAGGCACTTAAAGCCAGTAATAATAAAAGAAAGATACTAGCGGTTAGCAAACTCATGACGGACTCGGATAACGATAGGTAGGGTAGTTAAATTGAAAGTAATAGTTGAAATAAAGAAAAGTAGAGAACTGGGTTTAATTATTTATTCAAAGAGTTTTATATGAAGAAAAATTTATCAATAAAAACTAAAAAAGCTGGGTAAGTACCCAGCTTATTATAAAACATTCTAATTATATTATATCAAATTATATAGAAACGTAAAGTTATTCAACCTTTTAGCCTTTATCTAAAGGGTAGTATATTCAGACTACAGAGACATCTAAAAGGTTGAAATAGCAACTTTAGTCGTTGACGCTTAGCCTTTTATCGACCATTTATTGACTAAAGGAAAACGGCGCTCACGGCCAAAGGCTTTATGGCTGATTTTAGTCCCAATCGGCGCTTGAGCACGTTTGAATTCGCTATTATCAACCATTTTAATCACCTTAGCGACTAAATCGGCATCAAATCCTTTATCGACAATATCTTGATAGCCCATATCTTCGTCGATATATGACATCAAAATACCATCTAGCACGTCATAGTCTGGCAAGCTGTCTTGGTCTTCTTGATCAGGACGTAGCTCAGCCGATGGCGGACGTATAATCACGCGCTCAGGAATAACTGGCGTGTCCTCTAAACGGTTGCGGTAGCTGGCAAGCTTATAAACTTGCGTTTTATAAACGTCTTTTAGTACGTCAAAACCACCTGCCATATCACCGTATAACGTTGAATAACCAACTGCTAGCTCTGATTTATTACCCGTAGTGATGACTAAATGCCCAAATTTATTAGACAAGGCCATTAGTACCACGCCGCGAGCGCGCGCTTGGATATTTTCTTCGGTGGTATCAGCAGGCGATTTGTTAAATAACGGCGCCAAGGTATGGCGGATACCTTCAACAGCATCAAAAATCGGGCAAACCGTATAAGAAACGTTTAAGCGGCGCGCTTGCGCTTGCGCGTCCTCTAAACTGATTTGAGAAGTATATTCGTACGGCATCATTACCGCATAAACTTTATCAGCGCCCAGCGCATCGACAGCGATACACAAGGTTAACGCAGAATCAATACCGCCCGACAAGCCAACGATAATACCAGTAAAACCCGAAAGATTGACATAATCACGCAAACCGACGACCAGCGCTTGATACATCTCTGACTCGCGGCTTAATGACAATGGCGCTTTTGTTTGCATATCGAATTTTGCGGTTTTTACGTTAAACGTCGTCAGCATAAGCTGATTCATAAAGCGCGACGCTTCATGAGCAACGCTGCCATCAGATTGGATGGCCATAGAGCCGCCGTCAAATACCAAATCATCCTGCCCGCCAACGGCATTAAGATAAATAATTGGCAGATTATTTTCGCGGCTACGTTTGGCGAGCATGGTTTTACGGTTGTCTTGTTTTTCAATCTCAAACGGTGAGGCGTTTAAGCTCACAATCAGGTCAGCGCCTTGTTTTTTAAGCTCGGCAATCGGACCTTTTTCCCACAAATCTTCGCAGATAAGTAGACCAATGGTGATGCCTTTATAGTCAAATAAGACTTGATTGCGACCTTTATCAAAATAACGGCGCTCATCAAATACGCCATAATTTGGTAAGATTTGCTTATGATAAAAGCCTTTTTGATGACCGTTATGCAAAATCGCCGCCGAGTTAAAGGTGCCATGATGATCGACATGCGGATAGCCCACAATCATCACGATATCATCGATATCACTCAAGCTAGATAGCGCGCTTTTGACACGGCCGGATAGGCTGGGACGTAGCAGCAAATCTTGCGGAGGATAGCCTAATAAAGCAAGCTCTGGGAAAATGATGACATCAGCGCCTTGCTCGCGGGCTTGTAGGGCAAGGGCGCGCATTTTTTCAGCATTGGCGGTGATATCGCCGACCAAAAAATGCGATTGCGCTAACGCAAAAGTAACGCTATCTTGCGATTTAGAGCCTGTATTGGCCTCATTTGACGAATTAAGGTTGGGATTATCAGTATCTTTGGTGGTGTCTTTTGACATTGTTATTGTTCCTATCAATAGGTTGTGTAAATGTATTGAATCTAGCTGGGTTTTAAATAAAACCAAAGCAAAATAGGTTATAAAAGTAACGCAAAATATAAGTATGCACTTATGCCCCCATATCAAGGCTCATCAATCGTGAGCCTATGCTGAGCGCGGCACTTGGATAGCCATTAATACAATGAATATCGGTATTACTAAAATATGCGGCGCTGCTCTAAATGGTAGTGCTTAAAACCGCTTAGAATAGGGCAATCAATAAAGGTTTTCAGAAATAGTGTTAAAAACGCTAGGGCTGATTTTGCTATAAACCAATAATAGCAAACCTGCTTAACAGCGTTTAAATGTGCAAATTAATCCCTTTAGTATAACATCAATTGTCTGCACAAATAGAACTGCACAGTGATTTAGCGCGCAAGTTGTCAGCGTAGAAGTCATTAAAAAGCAAATAAATAACTATTGTTTTAAAGCAATGATTCTAATAAGGTATTTTTGAAAGTACCTATTAATACTTAATAATATTGGTGCCGATAGCGTACAGGTAATTGTAAGTAAAGATTACAACATAGCCTTATTTATTTAGCGGGCTTTGAGGCATAATAAGCCGTTATTATGTTTGGCCTTGCTCTTCTAAATATAGAGAAATGGCAAGTTAAGAGCGATTTAATGAATCACAATTATTTTTTAGATTAATACTATTTTTGGTGGTGTTCTAAAAAGTATGCTGGCGATAGAAGTCAATAAGAAATCTATGCTCAGTTCTCTGATTCTATAGGGCTTTCAAGGCTTCAAAAACTGTTCAAGTTTTAATCAGCATACTTTTTGACACACCACCCTATTTTTTATAACCAAATAACATGTTTATAAAAGCGCGCTATGGTACGGTAGCGCTATTATTAGACTTATTTTTCGCAATGATTTCGCCTAATTCATGAAGCGAATATCTCGCAAAGCTTACAACGTAAAATTTATAACGCAACACACTCGCTAAGGAATATAAATGATGGACGCGGTCTGTGATTTTTATCCACCTATTTATAAACGTTACAGCAGCGCCAAATTGACTGCCTGCTGCCCGCTCTTGGTTTATACGCTATGATCGAAAACTGGACAAAAGAATTTATTATTCAGCGCTTATTGGCTATTACTCTGCTGGTGGTGCTGATTGTATTGTGTTTTCAAGTCGTACAGTTTTTTATTGTACCGGCACTGTGGGCAGCGATTTTGGCGTACGTCACCTTTCCTATTTATAATTTTTTTCATCAGCGCGTTCGCTTTAGCTCAAACTTTAGCGCCGCCATTATGACGGTCAGCATCACATTGATGATAGGTCTGCCGCTCGTTGCTGGTGTCTTTATCTTGCAGCAAGAAGCCTTAAGCCTGATTAGCAACTTAATTTATCGCATCAAGGTTGGCTATTTGGATGTGCCAGACTCTATCAAGGACTTACCCGTCATCGGACAGCAAGTTAAAGATGTGTTGTGGAGAATTAATAAAAACCCAGAAGGCACGCTAGAGGCTTTTCGCCTGTGGGTGCAGTCGCATCTATATTATGGCAAAGTCGCGTTCGATGTCGTTTTCAGTGGTCTTGCCAAAATGGGGATGGCACTGATGACGCTGTTTTTCTTTTATCGCGATGGCACCAGTTTGGTACGTCAAATCCGCCAAGCCTTACGCAATATCATTGGTAATCGCATCGATGGTTATATTGATTCGGTCGGTACGACCACGCGCGCGGTAGTGTATGGCATTGGTTTGACCGCATTGGCTCAGGCTTTGCTCGCTGGTATTGGTTATTATTTCGCTGGTGCACCAAGTCCTATTCTACTGACCATTGTTACTTTTATTATCGCTTTAATTCCCTTTGGTACGCCATTTGTTTGGGGCGGGGTGTCTATTTGGTTATTAAGCCAAGGTCATACTGTAGAAGGGATTGGCTTGGCGCTTTGGGGCATATTGGTTATCAGCTGGGTTGATAATCTTATTCGTCCTATCGTCATCAGCGGCGCGACCAAAATTCCTTTTATTATTATTTTTATCGGGGTGTTGGGTGGTCTGACGGCGTTTGGTTTTGTCGGCTTGTTTATCGGTCCTGTGGTATTGGCAATCGGCCTTGCAGTATGGCGTGAGTGGATATCGCAGCATAAGAATGATTTATTTGCGCAGCACGAAGATATGCTCGCTGACGCCCAGCTGCAACCTAAAGTTAAGGCACAAAATGAAGACGAAAATATTATTTCTACGGATTAGGGCGTGTGCTTAATTTAAACAGCAATTTAAAAACAGATGAAATGAACCTATAAAAAATACACCTTGCTAATCCAACAATCATTGATAATAAACCTTTAGAGATAGGGATAATTAAAAATGCCACATGCGAGCGCTGCAAATAATGAACATATGCGTCCTCTAACTATCATTGCTGATAGCAATATCGCTAGCCTTGATGAGTTTTTTAATGCGTCGACGCTTGGGCAACATAATAAACGACCAGTAAATATTATTAGCGTTGCTGGGCGCGCTATCAATGCCCAGTTGCTCGCAGAGTATCAGCCTGACGTACTGTTGATACGCTCGGTTACGCCAGTTAGCGAGCCGCTATTGGCAAACAATAATAGCGTTCAATTTGTTGGTTCGGCGACGATTGGTACTGACCATGTCGATCAAACCTATTTGGCAGCGCGCAATATTACCTTTGCCAATGCCGCAGGCTGCAGTAAGCATTCGGTTGCGCAGTACGTATTGACCGCTATCTTAAATTTACGTCCACAATATTGGCAGCAATCGACGCCGCCCGTGACCTTGGGCATTATCGGACTGGGTAATATTGGTAGTACTCTTGTGGAGTACGCTCATGATTTAGGCTGGCAAGTATTGGGTTACGATCCGCTACTGCCTGCATCGACCATAAATAACGCCAGCCTTGAGCAAGTATTGAGCCAAAGTCATGTGATTAGCTTGCACGTGCCGTTGACCGATAAAAAACATGCCACTAATCCTACTGGTAGCGACTATCCAACTCGTCATTTAATTGATAAAGAAGCATTAGCTGCGATGCCAGCAGATACTTTGTTGATTAATAGCGCGCGTGGGCCGGTCATTAATGCCGATGATTTGCAGGCAGATATTGCCCGTACCGATCGCCAAGTGGTACTCGATGTATTTGAGCATGAGCCTGAGATAGCAGCAAATTTATTATCTAAACTTGCGATTGCCACTCCTCATATTGCTGGCTACACGTTAGAAGGTAAGCTACGCGGTACGCAAATGATTTATGATGCGCTTTGTGAAAAATTAACAGTGGCTCCTGGGCAAACCATGCATCAATTACTGCCGCTCAATATGTTTTTATGGTCTGAGCTAAAGGAGCATCCAGATAGATTGGTGAAGTTTTATGACATCATGGCAGATGATGCGGCACTGCGAGATAAATTAACAGATGGACAAATACATGGTGCAGATTTTGATCAATTGCGCCGAGATTATCATTTACGCCGCGAATGGCAGTTTTAAAAGACAACCAGCTTTAAAGATTAAAACTCCATTTCAAAGCCTATTTTAATTATTTGATTTTTTATTCGAAAACTACAGTAGAGAGTAATGACCCAAGCAAATAATCTTTCCTCTAAACCCAGTTATGCGCCAACCATGACGCTATCAATGGCACAAAAGCGGGCGCAATTTATCAATGCTATTCGGCAGTTTTTTGCCGCGCGTCAGGTGCTCGAGGTACAGACGCCATTGCTCTCACAAGCGGGTAATACCGATACCTTTTTGCAGTCGGTAGCGGCGCAGGTCACGTATCAAGACAAACCTTGTACCTATCATCTGCATACGTCGCCTGAGTTTGCCATGAAGCGCCTACTTGCCAGCTGGCAAATGCCCATTTACCAGATTTGTCCGGTATTTCGTGATAACGAGATAGGCGTGCGCCACAATATTGAATTTACTATGCTTGAGTGGTATCAGCCGAACTATAGCCTAGAGGATATGGGCGCTGAATTGGGCGAGCTATTGGAGGCGCTTTACGGTTATCCGATGGTGCTAAGTCATTATCGTTACGTCGATGCTTTTATGGATTTTGTGGGTATCCATCCGTTAACGGCGAGTCTTGCCGCGCTACAAGCGGTGGCAGAAGACAAAGGTTTAACAGGGTTTGATTTTAATAGTGCAGAAAATGGTGCCAGCAATAGTGACGAAGATATTCGCCAAAGTTGGTTAGATTTATTGTTTAGTCATGCCGTCGAGCCAAATTTGGGGCACGATTTGCCGACATTGATTATAGAATATCCGCCTGCGACGGCAGCATTGGCAAAGACAGCTATCGATAAAGATGGTAATACAGTCGCCAAGCGCTTTGAGCTGTATATTAATGGCATTGAGATTGCCAATGCTTACGATGAGCTAGCAGACGGGCAGGCGTTAAGAGCGCGCTTTGAGCGTGATAATCAATTGCGCAAGCGGCATAATCTGCCGCAAATGCCAATCGATGAGCATTTATTAGCAGCATCTGATGATTTGATACCTTGTAGCGGTATCGCCGTCGGTATTGATAGGTTGCTGATGGTCATCACAGGTGCCAGCAGCTTAGAAGACGTCATTCCATTTCCAAGTGGCCTAGCTTAGTTGTTTTTTAATACCGTTTAACGTAACCGTTAATTTTTAAATAATTCATAATAAAAGACGCATAAACCAGATAGTTTATGCGCCTTTTTATTTCTGTGTTTTTAATAATGCTTCAAAGCTACATATTATTTATTATAGCTTTTATTTACTAAAGTTTAGCCAGCGCTGCATCGATAGCAGTCTCACCATTATGCATACTAAAGACTTTTTTAATCGTATTATCAGCACTAAGTACCGCTGCTAACGTCGTAGCCACATCTTCGACAGCGTTTTCGCCCGCATTGTCATCGTTAATAATGATTTTACCCGTACCAGCGCGTTCTTTTAGCGCACCTGCTTGCACAATGGTGTAATCAAGCGTGCTATTTTTAACCAACCACTGATCGGCGTAATGCTTACAGATATAGTATTCTTTTAAATCGGCAATACCAGGCTGATTCCATTTGCTAGTATCTAAAGAAAATACCGTGCTTAGCATGATATAACGTTTGATACCTTTATCTTGAACCGCTTGCATCGTCTTGACCGCACCATGCAAGTCGACTTCTAAGACATCTTTCCCACCAGAACCAGCAACAAAATAAACCGCATCGATATCTTGCTCAATTTGCTGTTGAATGGCGTCTCTCTCAGCAGTAATATCTAAATCTAACTGACTATAATTGTCATCACTAAATAATTTTTCATCTTGACGGGTCGTGCCAATTACTTGATGGTTGTCCGCTAATAGCTGTTTAACCAAATCTGTACCCACTCTACCGCTAGCGCCAATTACTAATATTTTCATTATCATTCCTATTGTTATATGAATTTTATATGCGTTATCTTTATTTAATAATTTATGATTTAAAACTGGATATACAAGAACCGTTTATTCAAAAACTATTTTTTTAAAATACTTTGTTTTAAAAGCTGAATATAGCCTAACAATAATGACGAGCACACTTCGTTATGAAGCGTGCCGTTTGCATGATATTTGGTTATGGAGTGTATAGGGTTTGCAAGGCGGCTGTTATCAACGTTATTTTTTATAAAGTTCTCATTTATAGAATTGCTTTCGATAAAAATTGCTATTTCTAAAAGCTGTTAATTATACAAATGAAGAAATTATAAGAAAGGTAGGAAAGACAATGAATATATCAAGTCGACGTGATAAGTTAACGCACCAAGCGATTAAGACCGTCGGCAAAGGCTTTTTTATCGCGGTCGCCGTAAGGTTTCTGCCCGCTCATTTCTTGCAATTCAAGCACGCCTGTACCGCGCATGGTATCCATAAAGTCGCGCATATTGAGCTTTTGCTTGATATTGTTTTTATCATAAACCACACCGCGCGTGGTCAAAACCATACCGCCTTTATCCAAAATATCATTGGCCAAAGGAATATCGCTGGTAATGGCTAAATCACCTGGCTGGATTTGCTCGACGATATAATCATCGGCTTTATCAAACCCTGACGGCACCACGGTCATGACAAGCAGCGGTGATTTGCGCAATTTAATCGGCTGATTGGCGACAAATATTGCCATCGTTTGGGTACGTTCAGCCGTTTTGATGATTAAGTCTTTGGCAATCAGTGGCACCGAATCGGCATCTACCCAAATCTGCATTATTTCTCAGCCTTATCGGTCTTTAATAATGCCTCTGTTTGGCTACCTTTGACTTCATTTTCATTATCTTCTGAAGTACTGTTAGGTTTCGTATTGCTTGCTTCCTCTAGCGTACTTGTTTGCTTCTCGGTAATAGTAGGGGCCAGTTTTTTATCAAGCCCCACTTTATTTGGCAAGACCGCAACCAGTTTTGCTAGCGCAGGTTCTAAATCCGCCACGTCATTTGGCATCAAGGTAATATGCGCAATTTTGCGGTCTTCGCGCTCAGCCTTGTGGTAGCTATGATAATGGGCGCCATCGATATTGAGTACCGCGCTGATATCAGGATACTGACCCAAGACGTTGAGCATAATCGCTGGATGAACATTGTCGGTATCGCCTAAGGGCAGATTGACCACCGCGCGGATATGGTTTTCAAATTGACTGGTGATCGCGCCTTCGATACTCCAGTGTCCAGAGTTATGGACGCGCGGGGCAATCTCATTGGCTAGCAGATAATCGTTACCGCGCGCATCTTTACTTACAAACAGCTCAAGCGCCATCACACCGACATAACCCAAGTGATTCATCACCGTGCTAATGGCATCGGTTGCTTGCTGAAATAAATGGCTGGTACCAACGGCAGGGGCGCGGGTTTTGGCTAAGATACCATGATGATGATGGTTTTCGACCAGATCATAGCAGCGCACCTGACCATTTTGCGCGCGTACGGCAATGATAGACACTTCACGGCTAAAGTTAATAAAGCCCTCTGCAATTAATGGCGCAGGCGTTGGGGTTAGCGCGCCTTTACCGCTGACGGCGTCTTTCAGCTCATGCCAAGCAGTTTTAATATCGCTGTCTTCTCTAATGACAAACTGACCTTTGCCATCATAACCACCGCGGCTGGTCTTGAGCACAATAGGCAATCCTAGCTCGTCGCAAGCTTGTTTTAATTCAGCTTCAGAATTGACCGCCATAAATGGCACGGTGGCGATATCAAGCTCATTAAACATGCCTTTTTCTTTTAAGCGATCTTGAGCGATATCAAGGGCAAGCGGTGGCGGAAACATGCCTTGTTTGCTGCCTGATTTCGATAGATTTGCTAACTGCTCGACAGTCGCCGTTGTCGTGTTTTCAAACTCTAAAGTAAAAACGTCAGCTGCGGCGATAAATTTATCTAATTGCTCGCTAGAAAAAACTTTTCCGTAAAGGCTGGCAGGGCAGTCGGCGTTGTCTTCTAAAAACACGCACTGATAACCGAGCGGCAGGGCAGCTTGGGCGAGCATCATACCAAGCTGACCGCCGCCTAAAATACCGATGGTACGGATGGTTTGGGTAACAGGATAAGCATTGGCGGTAGTCATGGCAGGCTCTTTACATTTAAAATGAATAAGGGTTTTTAGTAAATGATTGGCTAAAAGTTAAGGTTAGAAATAGGAAAAGGTGCACCGTATGCACCTTATCTTTAGTAAAACTCATTTGGCTATAAATATCAAGTTTAGCGCATGGTAAGTATAAAATATTACTAGCAAGAGTATTGATAACAGCATTTTTTGCTAAAAGGTTAACTCATCTTGCTTACTTTATTGATTAATAATACCGGGCGTTGGACTTGCAAGAATGGTCTCTGTTTGCGCTTGACGCATGTTATCAAGCTTAGTGGCAAGCGATTCATCATGCAAGGCCAGCACCTGAATGGCAAGGAGGGCCGCGTTATAGGCACCAGCAGTACCAATGGCTAAGGTGCCAACAGCCACACCTTTTGGCATTTGTACGATAGAAAGCAGACTGTCCCAACCGCTAAGCATGGATGATTTAACAGGCACCCCAAACACAGGCAGCGGCGTTTGACTGGCACACATGCCGGGCAGATGCGCCGCGCCGCCCGCTCCAGCGATAATTACCTGCAAGCCATTATTTTTCGCGCTTTTGGCATAATCAAACAATCTATCTGGCGTACGATGGGCTGACACCACTTCACATTCAAAGGCAATATCAAAGTCAGCAAGCAACTGCGCCGCTGCACTCATGGTCGCCCAATCCGACTGCGAGCCCATGATAATGCCAACTTTTGGTTGACCAGCAGGGGAGGTAATGGGACCGTTTTGCTCAATAGCAGCGTTTTGTGTAGTAGGGTTCACAGTAGCGGAGGTGGTGCTCATGCTTTGATATCCTCAAAAAGACCATCATACAAAAGTTTTGCTGCCTTCGTAAAGCCAAGTTTGTCGTTTAATGTCAAAGCTGACTAAATAGCAGTTTTTTATGTCGCGGTTTTATAAATTTATAATAGGCCTTCATCATGGCGATATTGCACAAAGTTACTGGCTTTCAATGGTAATGGCTGCTCAGTATCAAGCTGATAACAGGTCATATAGCCGCTATCTATGGCTGCTGAATAATCGGTGCAAACCACTTGATTACTTAATGGTTCAGGATTGCCAGTAAGCCAATAATGTCCAACAAACACGGGCTTATGGGTTTTAAGGGCAAATTCAATGTTCTCTGCCATGGCATCGTTTGGAATCTGCGCCAAACCCGATTTTGGCGCACGGGCAATTTCATGTATAGGCCGCTTATTTAGCTCATCAAGCCACCAACGCACGCGTACTTGTGAGCGCGCTGCACCGTCTTTATCGACCATGACCAAACCCTTAGGTAACGCTGTTTCCACACCTTTTAACACACGCTCAAGCGCCTCATAGGCGGGGCTATGTTTTTGTGAGGTGGCAATGACCGCTTCAGGGGTCAAGCAGTTACCAGCAGTGAGCAAAGGTTTTAATACCGCCATGCTATCGACATCCCAGCAAGCGTGGACAAAACAGGCATAATCGGTCTCAAGCCAAAGCGGTATCTCATAAAAGCGCTGCAACCAGTATTGATGCGCTTCTGAGCCAAAGGGCACTTCGGCTAAAAACGCTTCATGTTGGCGTATGTGTACATCGCTATGCGAGCGTAAATAGTGCTCGGGCTGCTTTGGATCAAGCATCGCAAAAGCCAAAGCATTGTATTCATGATTGCCCATCACTGCATCGGCCACGCCTGCATCTAGCATCGCAAAAACAATTTCAAGAGTGGCAACCTGCTGCGAACCACGGTCAATCAAATCACCAATAAAGAGCGCCCGATGACCTACTGGCGGTACAAAGTGACTGCCATTATGCACATAGCCCAACTGTTTTAGCAGCCCAATCAATTTGTCTGCATAACCGTGAATATCACCAATAATATCTATAATCATAATTATTTATTAAATTCTTAAACATGTTGTTAAATACAAATTAGGGCAAAACATCAAACGTTATCAATTAGCAAATTTAAAACTAAAGATTCTAAAACTAACCGCTCTAAAGGCCAGGAGACAATAGCGCATTTAAAAAGTGCGGCAAGACGCGAGGTTCTAAAATAATGGTCGCAATCACTCCAAACGCGCCGCCCCACATATGCGCCATATGATTGATATTGGAGCCACCGCGTTTATCGGCGTAAATACTATAAGCAACGTAAGCGACGGCAAACACTATCGCTGGAATAGGAATAATGGCGAATAGATAAATTTTTTCCCACGGTGCTAGTAAAATAAATGCAAATAGCACCGCTGAAACCCCACCTGAAGCACCAAGGCTTAAATAGCTGGCGCTTTTTTTGTTTTTAAGATAGCTTGGCACCATGGCAATCACGATAGCCAACACATAAAAAACCACAAAACCATAACCGAATAAAAATGGCTGATACAAGCCTTCAATAGCACGGCCAAAAAAGTATAGGGTGAACATATTAAACAGCAAATGCATCGCATCGGCGTGAATAAAGCCGTGGGTCACAAAGCGATCCCATTGACCGTTATTCACCGCTGGCGGATAAAAAATCAGCCGATTAAATAGGGTTTTATTTTGCCACGCCAATAAACTGACAATAACCGTAATAATGATAATAAGCGTCGTGTGGTTGAACAAAGGAGAGTCCTTAGGCCGAGCCTGATAGGGGGCAGTGTTATAGAGCGTAGTGCTTAAAGACCAAATAAGTTGGATAAAAAATAACTAAATATGGATGCTGAAAATAGCTAAAGCTTACACCAACAGTAATAACAGTGATGCTAAGGCAAAAAACCAATAGACGACAAAATTATGCTTTAATAATCGTTTATATTGAATAATATAACAGCGTAACAGGCAACTAAGTAATGCTTCGTATACTGACCGTAACGTTTAACGACAGAATAAATATTTACCAAAAATAAATAATAGATCGGTGATATTTATCCAGTTTTACGCTTATTGAAATTTTAAAAAAGATTAAAAATAATAGGCAATTTATATGCCAATATTAGCTTATTAAGTATCAACTCAGTACCGACTAAGTGTTGACCTGTTAAGCGCGCATTTTTATGGGCGTGCTACAGTCTACAGCGTATAAAACTGAAGTCAAAAAGAACCGCTGTCCCATATCTTAAATCAACGCCGATAAAGGCTGGAACTTATGAATATCATCGACCAATTAGAGCAGATAGTAACCCCAGCCGTCTTAGGTAGCCAGATTAATAATGAACATGTTATTGATGGGCATCGTATTGATAACGGCAGCGTGTCTTATGTCAGCTTATTGGAGCAGTTTTATGCCATTTTGGCGGCGCGTTTGGCATTGCCGCAAATTTA
Organism: Psychrobacter sp. M9-54-1; assembly: GCF_016613355.1. Lineage (NCBI taxonomy): Bacteria > Pseudomonadati > Pseudomonadota > Gammaproteobacteria > Moraxellales > Moraxellaceae > Psychrobacter > Psychrobacter sp. M9-54-1. Next base: position 141,498 of record NZ_JADGFW010000013.1, read on the forward strand.
CTCGCAGTTATTGCGTGATGATGAGCCGATTACTAATGAAAATATAGTAGAGACGCCATTATTTGAACAACTATGGCAAGCTCCAAGCGCGCGTCAAACCATTATCGAAGAGCTGGCAGTGACCCATCATATTGATAAGCTGACTACCACAAAGCTTATTATGAATGCTGCGCCACTGGCTTACCGTGAACTTAAGGTCATGGCTAACGGGCAGTTTTTACCAGCATTTTTACAAAATGAGCAACCTTCACTGCGCCATTACCTGCCGATATGGGCAGCACCGCTCATTACCGTCGCACAAGATAACCCTGATGAATTGTTTGATTATCAAAACGCCATAGTCAATGCGGCGACAGAAACTGTTTTATTAAATAAAGATGCTACTGAAGCAAGCGTGGTAAGCCCTTCTGCGAACTTGATAAAACAACCAAACGTGGCAACAGAACTTGCTAGTGAAAGCTTCGATAACAGCCTAGCTGTGAGTGCTATTCATGCCAATCCTGCTGAGCATCACTTAGCAGAAAACAGCAGTTTAAAGCGCGAAAAAGTACGAACCCGCAACCAACGTAATGACTTATTAATACGGGTGTTTTTATTATTGGCCGCCATCGCAGCGATTGGATTGGTATGGGCATTTTTAATTAAATCTAATGAAGTCCCGCCTGTAGAGCCAGTGGCGACTGCACCCGCTGTGGTAGCGCCTGTCGCTGAGCAGCCCGCGCAGGTGTTGACGCCCGCTACGCTTATCGTTGGCGTGGATAATAACGGTAATTTATACACGTGTAGCGCCTCTGTCGGTGACGCTGCGCTACAAAGCACGCTGCAACAAGCGCTCAATAGCAGTTTTGGCGAGCAGGCAGGGATGTGTCAGTTTACGGTACAAGAAGGCGTGGCTAACAATATTGCCAATATGCCTATCGAAGCACTGCCTAATATTCTGACATTATTAAGAGCGACACCATTTGCCCGTCTACAATTGCAAAATGACCGTATGACAATAGAAGCGCCGGATGGTATACAGCTACAAAGATTAACCACTGAAATCCGTACTTTGGCACCAGCAATAATGGTAGATAGTACCGTGCCGCTACCATTGCCTAATAATGCAGAAAGCGGCATAGGCGCCGATAATATGGCGATGAACGGTGCAAGCAATCAGTTTGCTCAAGATGGAAGCGGCATAAATGACCAGTACGTTGGCACTAATAATGTGAATAACAGTAATGCAAATAACAATAACGACTATCAAGCTTCTGATGACGTCACCGGTGATAGCGTGACGCCTACACCGGTACGTAATAGCGATTTTAATAATCCGCCTAGAGCTAACGAGCCTAGAAACAATGAACCTAGAAGCAATGAACCTAGAAGCAATGACCGTCCCGCATCAACGCGACCACCGGGACCTTTTTCAGAGTCAGAAGTAGACGATATGGCAAATAGCGTTATCGTGGCAGAGCCTGCGCAAGTAAGATGATAGTATAAAGCGCCTAACAAATAATGAGCTAAAGGAGGGTAGGATCAATCATTGACTATCCTCCTTTTTATTTTTGCCTAAAAGATAGACAGTCATTTCCAGATATAATGGATATGTTAGTAATTTGTACTGTAAAGACTTCGCAGTTACGTGTCACAACTGAAACATTACTTAACGTAGCAATTGCACAACAGCCCATCGATTGTGAATACAACCTTAATACTTTTATAATGACAAAAGTTGAATATAGATAGTGCTGATATTTATTAAGCCGCTTTTTAATACCTAATGTTTATTAAATGCTGATATAAATATTAATATTAAAAAATATCGTTATTAAGAAATATCAGTACTATTAACTTTTCAGTTTTTTGAGAATGCAGTTTGGTACAAAAGAATTATTCAAAATAACAATTATTGAGGAATGACATTATGGATATTATCAGTCACTTAACGCGGACGGTTAGCCCTGCAGTATTAGGCGATGATCGCAATCCCGCTAAACAAAACTTACTTGAACAATTTTATGCTATTTTTGCCGCACGTCTAGCAGATAATACGACTTATACACGTTTTGCTAATGAAAATATCGCCCGTGATGACCAAGGGTTTTATGACCGCGTATGGACCGATGGCGCCCACCGCGACCAAATTGCCCGTGAGCTTGCGGGTAAACATAACGTTGATGCAACTGCAGCCCGTGGTTTGATTGCGATGGCCGCACCGTTAGCGTATCACGAAATCAAAAGCTTGGCCGGAACCACGCCCGTGCCACAGTTTTTAAATGACAATCTTGCCAGTTATCAGCACCATATTCCGGCATGGGCAAGCGCCGTTCTGCCTGCAGGTATGATTGCCGCACCAGCTAGTGCTCATGTGTCTGATACGGTCAGCACTGCGCCTATTCGCCGTGAAGAGGAAGAAAAAGGCAGCTTTATGAAAGCGCTGCTGCCGATTATCGGTTTGATTATCTTAGGCGCCTTGGCGTGGGCGCTACTCAGAGGTTGTCAAGACAATCCTGAGCCAGTCGGTACACCAGTTGCCACTGAGCAGCAAGCGGATAGTGACGGACAAACAGTGGTTGCAGCCGATATAGAGCCGGCTTCACTGCGTATTGCGACTGGTGAAAATAGTGGACTATATGCCTGCCGTATGAACGTTGGTAACGAGACGCTACAAGGCAATGTGATGGACGCGTTGACAGCGACATTTGGTGATGAAGCCAATAATTGCCGCGCCGATGTCGATGATAACTTCTCGATCGATATGCCAGCTGCCGCTCAGCTTTCTTCTATTCTACCAATCGTCAAAAATGTGCCAAATGCCAGTATGCTGATTAAAGGCGACACCATTACGGTCAATGCGCCAGACGCAGCAGCATTAGGTAAATTGGTTGCTGATTTACAAGCCGCAGCACCAGCTATGACGGTACAAGCAGAAGGTCCGCTCGATGCACAAAGCGAGATTGATCGCAGTTTAGCAGCATCACAAGCGGCGATGCAGAACCTTGGTCAAGACCCAGATCCCCGTGATGTGGCACGCGCACTGAGCCTGCAAGTCGTAAACTTTGAAGTAGATAAAGCTGTTATTCCAGAAGCTAACAAGCCACTATTGGACAATGCTGTTCAGATTATGGAACAAGTGCCAGATATGAAGCTGATGATTATTGGCCATACCGATAAAACCGCCGATGCCGCTTATAATATGCAGTTGTCACAAGAGCGCGCGCAATCGATGAAAGACTATCTGGTCGCACAAGGTGCGGATCCAAGTAAGCTAATGACCAAAGGCATGGGTGAGACAGATCCAATCGCTGATAACGCTACAGAGCAAGGTCGTTTCCGTAACCGCCGTATCGAGTTCGTCGTCTATGATGAAACGGCAATGGCCAATGATGGCGTGGCGATTAGCAACGGTGCGCTCGATCCAGACTTAAATCCATTAGACAGTAATAATGATGATCTAATGCCTGACAGCGATGACCGTACAGGGAATAATTTACCGGCACCGAAGAGTTCGATACCGACATCGAATAGCAGACCAATTGACCCAGATTTAAATCCATTAGATCGCAATAACGATGATGTTTTACCAGATGGTGATGATGCCAGCCGTGGTACTGCTTTAGACCCAAAAGCCAGTAATTAATAAATGTTCTACTGACTTATAGTTGTTTATCGATAGCTAGTATTAATATTAAAAAGACCGCATCTTATGTTTAAGGTGCGGTCTTTTATTACATCAAAAAAAACTGGAATAAAGCTGCTTTGGTTAAATGAATTATCTATAAGCGGTTGGGTCTTTTGACTCAGTAGGTGCTTTCGTTTGATTGGCAAAAAAGGTCTGTAAGATATTTTCCTTTGCTTGGTGCCAATAAGCAAACTGCTGGCACGTTGATTCAAGGTCGCCCTGCCAAACAGGTATTTGTCCGCGCATAGTTTTAACACGTTTTTGGTTAGGATAGGGCAGCTCTTGGGCAGCTTTGGCCGCTTCGTGAGCAGCAACGCGGTCATTACAAACCAGAGCAATATCACAGCCTGCTTCAATTGCTGCTTTGACGCGGGCGCTGACATCACCGGCAGCTTGCGCACCAGCCATTGATAAATCGTCAGAAAATAAAACCCCATCAAAATTCAGATGTTTGCGAATGATGTCTTTGAGCCAAATTTTTGAAAATCCAGCGGGTTTATTATCGACTTGTGAGAAAATCACATGCGCCGGCATTAAAGCATCAAGCCAAGGCAGCGTCTGCGTAAACGGCTGCATGTCGCAATTGATAATCTCATCTAAACTACGTGTATCGATTGCTTCTGCCAAATGCGAGTCAGGCGCGACGGCTCCATGACCGGGAAAGTGCTTACCCGTGGTTGCCATTCCCGCCGCTTTCATACCGCGCATAAACTGGCTTGCTAAAGCGATGATGGCTTGTGGGTTTTGATGAAAACTGCGATCGCCGATCACTTGGCTGATACCGCCTCTATCGAGCACCGGCGCAAAGCTCAAATCAATGCCGACCGCCAATACTTCTGCTGCCATCAAATAACCACAATCGTAAGCAAGGCTCAAGGCGCGACTAGGGTCTTGGTCAAATAATTCGCCGAGCCTGCCCATCGCCGGTAATGGCGTAAAACCCTGACGTAATCTGGCAACGCGACCGCCTTCTTGGTCGACGCCAATCAATAAATCGGCATTGTGTTGGCGGATATCGTCACACAAAGCGCGCACTTGCGCCGCATCTGCCACATTGCGGGCAAATAATATCACCCCGCCTACTTGTGCTTGTTTGATTAAACTGACATCTTCAGCAGTCAGTGCGGTACTATCGATATCAATCATTAAAACGCCGTACATTGCGTAATCCTTATCAGGCTAGAAGGTTGTTTTCTCATTTGCACTATATTATAAGTCAAATCGAGACAGAGCTTAGAGATGAGAGGGTTTTTTCTTATAGATAATCTTTCTGTTACGGATGGTTTGTCGCTACTCACTTTTACCTTATATTAAGCCAGTGATTGCAAGGGACGCATAATAGCGGTTTGCTTGGCTTAAATAAGTTAGGTTTAAATGATAAGTTTAAACAAGATGATTCACGCTTATAACCAAATGCACCAATGGATGCGCTAAAAAATAGCCAGACCGCGTGTAAGATTGTTTATACAGATTGAGACAGTGGTGTATTTATAGCTGTGCTAGTATTGATTGATTTTTAACAATGAAAATAAGGGCCTATCTAAGATAATTATCCTGTATTTGCCGGCTTTTAATGCTAGCGTAACCTATGGTTTAATGGTAAATATAATAGGGTGAAAAATCGCGACATTTTTTGGCTCATAGTCTATTAAATAACCTTTATTAGTAATAACAACTCAGCATACTTTTAACTTAAAATAATTAGGTATATACGATGAAAAAACAACCAGCACAGTGGTTACTCAGTGCAGCGTCAGTGGGCGTCGCTGGTCTTATCCTTACTCAAAGCTACAGTACCGCAGTGGCTGATAGCAATACGGCAGGCTTTAAAGCCACTCCTGAGCAACAGGTTACCACCCGCCAAGTAGCCGCTTTGCTGGATCGTAGCCATTATCTCAATCAGCCGCTCGATAGCGCCATGGGTAGCGAGATTTTGTCTATGTATATTGACAGTCTCGATCCAAACCATACCTTGTTTTTGCAATCTGATGTCGATGAATTTAAGAAAAAATATGCCGACGAATTTGCCGCGCGCCTAAAACGTGGCGACCTATCGGCTGGAGTGGCGATTTTTGAGCGTTACCGTCAGCGCTCTAATGAATATTTTACTCTATCAAAACAACTGCTGAAAACCAAGATAGATTTGACCAGTAAAGATAGCATCGTCCTTGACCGCGAAAAGCTCAGTCATTTTAAAACCAAAAAAGAACAGCGCGACTATTGGACACGCCAGCTGAAGTTTCAGTTGATGAGCATTACCCTAGGTCAAGAAGACGAAAAGGCGAAAGAGAAAGTCTTTTTAAGCAATCCTGATATCACGCGCGGCCAAGACTTGCTGCGTAATGATGAGCGCACGCCAAGTGAGATTTTGCTCAATCGTTTATCACGTCAGCAAGAGCAGCTTGCCCGTCTAAAAGATGATGAAATCATGGAAACCATCTTAAATACGGCAATGCTCACTTATGACCCGCACAGTAATTATTATGCGCCAATCCAAGCCAATGAGCTACAAATTCAATCGAGTCTGCAATTAGAAGGCATCGGGGTTTCTATCCGTCCTGACCGTAAAAACCCAGATTATACTCGCATTGTCACTTTGGTAGATGGGGGCCCAGCAGCCAAATCTGGGCAGATTAAGCCCAATGATTTGATTATTGGTATTGCCAAAGACGGCGAGAATATGGTTGATGTGGTTGGCTGGTCAACACGTGAAATCGTCGGTCTGATTCGCGGTAAACGTGGCACCTCGGTGACCATTAAGGTGCGTCAACCAAATACGCCCGATACCAGCGCCCGTAATGTGACGGTAGTACGCGATATTATTCAGCAAGAAGAGTCGGGCGTAAAACAGCGCGTCGTTGAAGTACAGCGTCCCAATATCGATAAAACGCCAAAACGTATCGGTGTGCTTGAGATACCAAGTTTTTATCTCAACTATCGCGCGCGCCGCAATGGTGAAGAGTACCGTAGTGTCAGTGACGATACCGAAAAAGCCCTTAAAGCGCTGAATAAAGAAAATATCGACGGTCTAGTGGTTGATTTACGGAATAACCCAGGTGGCTCGCTCGATGAAGTTGCTAAAATGCTCGGCTTCTTTATTAAAAGCGGCCCATTGGTGCAAATTCGCGACAATCGCGGCAATATTCAAGTCTACCGCGATGACGATGGCGGCGAGCAGCTTTATGACGGCAAAGTGGTTGTGCTGACCAATTTAGCCTCTGCCTCTGCCAGTGAAATCTTTGCTGCTGCGATTCAGGATTACGGTCGCGGCCTCGTTGTCGGTAGCACCACGACTGGTAAAGGTTCGGCGCAAATCCAGCTAGACAGCTTGGCTTTGGGTACAGCGACGCTCACGCAGCGTAAGTTCTACCGCGTCACTGGCGGTAGTACGCAAAATAAAGGCGTGGTCCCTGATATTGAATTGGTCAATATCTACGATGATGCGACTTTTGGCGAGCGCGCTCAGAAAAAAGCCTTACCATGGGATACCATTAAAACTGCCCCTTATAAGCCTGAAGGTAAATTCTCTGCCAATACCTTAGCAACGTTAAATCAGCAATCAAAGATCCGTCAGCAGCAAAACCCGCATTTTGTGTATCTATCGACGCTGAATGATATTCGTAATATGGAAGATGAGAAAAAACCGATTCCTCTTGATATCAATAGTCGCCGTGCAAAAATGCAGCTGATAGAAAAACGCTCATTGGAAGCGGAAAATAAACGTCTGATTGCAACGGGCGAGCGTCCTTATGCCAATTGGAATACTTACCAAGCCGCTATGGACGCAAAGTTTGAAGAGCGCAGTCAGATGAAAGAAAGTGAGCGTCCTGAACTACCTGAGGATGAAGCGTTCATTAAAGAAGCGGCTTATATCATGCTTAGCGCTGATCCAAAGATGCAGGCTAGCCCAGAAGAGAAGCTATAAAAAAGCAACTCTTGAACAGTCATTATCGGCAACGTCAATGCGTGTAAGCATATGCTTACACGCATTGACGTTTAGACCTCTTACTAACCTCATGCCAATCTGCGATTATAACTGTACGGCACGATTGAACGAAAAGGTTCATAGATACTAGGGATTGGTATCGCAAAGGTCGCATCAGGGATAGGTGGTTTGCTGATTAGGGAAGATAAGGCTGGATGCCTGAACGTTATAAGATGCTCCGGGATTAAGTATCTGATAACATTAACATGGATGGTTGGTGATAAAAGCCGCATAATACTTGTTGTTATGCGGCTTTGTTACGTCTGTAATCTTTAAAATTTATTCAAAAAAAAGGTCAGTAGATTGCTCTACTGACCTTCATAGCTAGACGACCCTAGCATTACCAATAACTATTCATTAATAATTAACTATTCGTCTAAGCATCTTATCGTCTGAAAATTTTACGCCAAACTCAAGAAGAAATTAGTGCTCAACGCCACCAGCGCCATGGATATGGCCGTGGTTTAGCTCGTCTTCAGTGGCTGCGCGTACTTCTTGAATTTCTACATCAAAGGTCAAACGCTTACCAGCTAACGGATGGTTTGCATCAACCGTCACTTCTTTATCGTTGACGTCAGTGACAGTTACTAGCATCACTTGACCGCCAGCTTCTGACTGAAACTGCATACCAGGCTGGATATCATCAACGCCTTGGAAGTTTTCGCGTGGTACATGTTGTACCGCTTGTTCTTGGTATTCACCGTAACCATCAGCAGGCTCTACAACGGCATTGACTCTTTCGCCAGCAGATTTGCCTTCTAGTTGTTGCTCAAGACCTGGGATGATGTTGCTATGGCCATGTAAATACGCAAGCGGTTGACCTTCTGGAGACTGGTCAAGGATATTGCCTTCGTCGTCTTTTAGCGTGTAGTTAAACTTGACGGCAGTGTCTTTTGCGATAGTAGTCATAAATTATCCTAAATATGTCGTTATTGAAATTTAAATACGGTTGCAATAAACCTAAAAAAGCCAATCAGCCAGCCAAATAGCCACGTCATTAGTTAATTATCATCAGTTTATTAGGGTAACTTTAGCAGTTAGCATCTTTAATTGCGATGCCTGCCAGCGGTTTCAAGGTTAAAATCCGAAAAAATAGCAATTATTGGGCGAATTAATGTAAATAAATATGATTTTTCAGTTTTGGCCGTTGGTAAAGGTAAGAGGCTAAAGTTTGCTAGTTGCGTTTTTGCATGATGGCTTCTACCATAGTCATAAACATAAGGATAATAACGTTTATGAATTTATCTTCTCAAATCTCACCGATTAATAATTTAAATCAGCCAACCGCTCATGTCTTTTACCAATTCGACTTTGCGCGGTTTTTGGAGCATTTGGTCGATGTCGCGCTGACTTTCACCGCTAATACCGACGCGCCAAGTTTATGGTTGCCCGCCTGGATACCGGGTAGCTATTTAATGCGTGAATTTGCCCGTAATATAACCGCAGTGCATTATGAGATTTTAGACAGTCAAGTCGTTTCTAACGATAAACAAATCAACACGTATCGCGCGCAAAAAACAGATAAAAATACATGGCAGTTACCAGAGGCGCGGGCAGCACAACGTATACGCCTTCATTATGAAGTATATTGTTATGATTTATCGGTGCGTACGGCGTATGTCGACCAGCAGCGTTTGTATGGCAATTTTACCTCATTGGCCTTAGCGATTGATGGGCAAGAACAACAAGGGGTAGAAGTTGATTTAATCGTGCCAGCTGCATTTTTAGCGGATAAAGACGCTAGTCTTGTGCGCTTGGCGTGTGGACTTGAGGCAGTACAGTCGCAAATTGATAAGCTGCGAATATATACTCTACAAGCAGACAGCTATCATGAGCTGATCGATCATCCGTTTGAGTTTGCCGAACAAGATAACTTTGATTTTATCATTCAAGATAATAGCCATCAGACGCTTAGCCATCATTTTTATCTTTCAGGTAAGCATAGCGCTAACATGGGACGCTTGCGGCAAGATGTTACTCAAATCTGTCAGACTTATTTAGATTGGCTTGGCGATGCGCCCTTTAACAATTATACCTTTATGACCTTTGCCAGTGGGCAGGATTATGGCGGGCTTGAGCATATCAACTCGACCAGTTTGATTACCCCGCGTCGTGATTTGCCTAATGCTGATGAGCCAAAAGTGCCAAGTGCCGATTATCAACGCTTTTTGGGCTTATGCAGTCACGAGTATTTTCATGCGTGGTGGGTCAAAACCGTGCGTCCAGATGTGATGCTAGATGTGGATTTACGCCGCGAAGCCTTTACGCCGCTGCTTTGGGTATTTGAAGGTTTTACCTCTTATATCGATGATTTTATGTTGCAAGCGTCAGGCGTCATTGATAAAGGAAGCTATCTTAGATTGCTTGCCGAACAAATCAATCGCTACTATCAAACCCCAGGACGTGCGCATCAAAGCGTTGCCGAGTCAAGCTTTGACGCTTGGATTAAGCTGTATCGCAATGATGAAAATACCGGCAATGCAGGTATCAGTTATTACAACAAAGGCGCATTGGTGGCGTTATGCTTGGATTTGACCCTGCTTGCAAAAAGCGATGGGCGTTATCGTTTATTTGATGTGGTTAAAGAATTTTATAGCCAAGCAAAGCAAAAGGATAATAAACGTATTGGCATCAGTAGCGCCGATATGGGTGCAGTTATCGGGCAGTTTATGCCGTTAGCAGATTGGGAAGAGTTTGAGCGCCGTTATGTTAATGGCGTTGAGGAGCTACCACTAGAGACGCTGCTTGTGGAAAATGGTATTAAGATTCATACCAACACTAAAGAGACTGCCGATAAAAACATACCGTGGGGCATGCGTTGTAGTGAGACGCCGCTTGGACTTAAGGTTAATCGCGTCAACCGTGACAGCGCTGCCGCTAAGGCGGGTATTTCAGCGCATGACGTCATTGTTGCAATCGATGGGATTAAAGCAGACACCAAGCAATTAGCAACGCTTAGCATTGCTACCTGCCCTGTACAATGTCATTTATTTCGCCGTGATGAGCTAATGGTAGTTGAGGTTGTGCCTAAAGAGTTGAGCGATAAAGCTAAGCATGACGTTAATCAGACAGTTTTCCCGCATAGCATCAGCTTACGGTTAGCAAGGGCGAGTACAGATTGTGAAGACGATGGGGATTCTGTCGGGTATGCCAATACTGAAAATACATGGCTAAATGCGCTAGCACGCCATCAAAGTGAATAGATAAATAATAAAGCATGAAGACATTAAAAACCCTTGCTAAGCTGCGTACTTAGCAAGGGTTTATATTTTTAATATTCAAAGTACTATAAATAACAGTTAAGACGTTATAGCTGTTTAACTTGTCGCTTTAGTGGTTTCTTTGATTGCTTCTTTATCAATTGCTTCATCATTGATAACGGTGTCATCACTATTGATAGTCGCGGTATCAGGCACTTTATTTGCCGCAATCCAGTTTTGTATCAACTCAATCTCAGGCTGCTGAGCATCGATAATGTCTTGTGCCAATTTGCGCATTTCTTCATCGGTACCGTATTGGAGTTGCACTTTTGCCATGTCTACTGCGCCAATATGATGCGGCAGCATACCGCGCGCAAATGCCATATCAGCGACAGGCTCAGCAATACCGAGCATCATATCGCTATGCATGGTATTCATTCCCTTTGCATACGCTTCTTGCATAGCTTCGGTATTGGGTTTTGGTTTGGGCGCATCAGGATGGCTTGCGAGCCATTTATTAAGAATATCAATCTCAAGCTGCTGCGAGTCGATGATGTCTTGTGCAAGTTTACGCATGGTTTCATCAGTGCCGTACTTTAGCTCGATTTTTGCCATATCTACCGCGCCGCGATGATGGCCGAGCATGCCTTTAGCAAAGGCGGTATCAGGATCGTTATAACCCATACCAACCATCATTTCATTATGCATACTGGTCATTGACTTTGTATAGTCTTTCAGCATATCTGACATTTTTTCATCGTTTACCGTAACAGCATTGGCAGCCATGTCGTGCCCAGCATGGGCATCCTCGGGAGCTGTTTCAGATGGTTCATTAGTGGCTTGAGTGGCCTCTTCTATTGGCATCACCTCGCTATCCTCAGTTGCTGGCTGGCAAGCGCTTAGCAGCAGGGCAGTAGCCACACTGGTAGCAAACAAAGCAAAATGACGAGAGGCAATCATGATATATCCTTACTATCAAAAAAACAGGAAACAGGCTCAACGAAAAATAAGACAGAAGACAAGATAAATAATGGCCAAATTTAAACCGATATAAAACGCGAAAATACGGCAAGGTTGGCAAGTCAGCGCAGTTTTGCATCTTAACAGATAAACCTTACGCGTTCGAGACGCGCCGTTTAATAAGTCGTAATATTTAAATCAGAGCAAAATTGGCTCATATAAGCGGATAAGGTTTAATTTGGCACGCTAATCTAATCCATAATCCCTAACTGCCGACAGCGCTCACTATTTAGGTGAATACGCACAAACTCACCAACGCCAAGCGAACCAAGCTCAAATCCTGCCACCGACCAACGAATCAGACGCAAGCAAGGCAGTCCCACATGAGCGGTCATGCGTCTTACTTGGCGATTTTTACCTTCATAAATAGTTAGCATAAGCCATGATGTTGGGACGTTTTTACGCTCGCGAATGGGCGGATTACGTTGCCATAAGTCAATCGGCAAATCGCCTTCCTCGACCAGTCGTGCAACTGCTGGCAAGGTTTTGCCATCTTTTAAATGTACTCCCGCCGCCAATTGCTCTAATTGAGCAGTGCTTACCAAACCTTCGACTTGTACCAAATAAGTCTTCCCTTGCTTTTTTTTATTTTGGGCAAAGTTCTTGGCTGATGGTGGTTGGGTAATGGCTTTATTTACCCGTCCGTCACTGGTCAAAATCAACAAGCCTTCTGAGGTTGCATCAAGTCGGCCGGCAACGCGCAGCGATTTGTCAGTAAAATACTGCGATAGAGTGGTGTGATCATTATTGCTGTCATCACGAAATTGACTTTGGACGCCGTAAGGTTTGTTGAATAAAACTAGGCTAGAGGTCGACATAAAATGGCATTTCCCAAAAATAAATTGATTGCTACAACATGGTTAACAAATGGCGTGCACGGCAGTCTAAAATGTTTTTACGCAAAAGTAAAAAGCGGACTGTTGCTAAAAAATAACTCAGATAAGCAAACGTAACAATAACAATAAACGAGATATTAAATAACCCTGTTCATATTGTGGTATTTATAATATTGATTGGCAAAACTGACGTATGCAAAAGAAAAATTATCAGTCATGTTTTTATGTTAGTACACTATTGAAGGTAAATGATGATATTTTTATATCATTCATCTGGTAGAAATCATGAAAATGATTATCTAACATACTTTTAAACCTATTGGCGTATCGGCATTTTACGTAAATTATTAATACGTAACTCGCTAGCATAATGCCATTTTAAAGCCAAAATATTTTAGCCAGCATAACAGAACGCCAAGGAAACTGGCGCAACCAATATATAAATATAAAAGGAGTTTGACCCCATGCCCTATGATAAAGTTATCGTCCCAAGAGACGGCGCAAAAATAACCGTCAACGCTGATTTGTCCCTAAACGTCCCTAATCATCCGATTATCCCCTTTATCGAAGGTGATGGCATTGGTGTTGATATCACGCCGGTGATGATTAAAGTGGTCGATGCCGCCGTATCAAAAGCCTACAAAGGCAAAAAATCGATCGTTTGGATGGAAGTTTATTGCGGCGAAAAGGCATCTAAAATCTATGATGGCGAATACATGCCGACCGAAACGCTAGAGATTTTGCGCGAGTATGTCGTCAGTATTAAAGGGCCTCTGACCACGCCAGTTGGCGGCGGTATGCGCTCATTAAACGTCGCGCTACGTCAAGAGCTCGATTTATACGTTTGTCAGCGTCCGGTGCGCTGGTTTGAGGGTGTACCAAGCCCTGTACATAGCCCAGAGCTGACCGATATGGTAATTTTCCGCGAAAACTCAGAAGATATCTATGCGGGTATCGAGTGGAAAGCGGGCAGTGATGACGCCAAAAAAGTCATTAAATTCCTAAAGGAAGAGATGGGGGTGACCAAAATCCGCTTCTCAGATGACTGCGGTATCGGCATCAAGCCTGTATCAAAAGAAGGCTCGCAGCGTTTGGTACGTAAAGCTATCCAGCATGCCATCGATAATGACTTACCGAGCGTCACTCTCGTGCACAAAGGTAATATCATGAAGTTTACCGAAGGCGCGTTTAAAGAATGGGGCTATGAGCTTGCCGCTGAACGTTTTGGTGCGGAGCTGCTCGATGGTGGACCTTGGATGACGATGAAAAATCCAAAAACCGGTAATGATATTATCATTAAAGACGTCATAGCTGATGCTTTTCTGCAGCAAATCCTGATGCGCCCTGCTGAGTATTCAGTCGTTGCAACCTTGAACTTAAACGGTGATTATATCTCTGATGCGCTTGCTGCTGAAGTTGGCGGTATCGGTATCGCGCCGGGTGCCAATAAGGGCGGCTCAATCGCTGTTTATGAAGCTACCCACGGCACAGCGCCTAAATATGCTGGTCAAGATAAGGTCAATCCAGGTTCGTTGATTCTATCGGCAGAGATGATGCTGCGTGATATGGGCTGGATAGAAGCGGCTGACCTTGTTATCGCAGGTATCAAAGGCGCGATTAAAAATAAAACCGTCACTTATGACTTTGAGCGCTTGATGCCAGATGCCATTTTGCTCAGTAGCTCGGAGTTTGGCAAAGCCATTATTAAGCATATGGATGTGTAAGGGCTTTATAGCATGTGATTTTATAATTTATAGCGTAAACAATAAACCATCTATATTTTTATAGATGGTTTTTTTTGTGCTTATGGGTTTTTATACTGATTATTGAATTTCAATTTAACTGTCATTTTTACCACGATTTTTACCGCTACCATTCGCTGTCCATTTGACCACCGATAAGCTGGTTGAAGCCATTAAACCGAGCACTAAGTAGCCAATCAACGCCTGTAAACTTGCAAAAACCCGAGTCATGCCTTGTGGCCGAAAATCACCATAGCCTGTTGAAGTGAAAGTGACGACAGCATAGTAGCAGTACGCCCAAAAATCTTGCGAAATGGGATTACCATCGAGCGTGGTGTCGACGATGCCGACTTCGTAATAAAGTGCCGAAAAGGTAAGCAAAAATAAAAAGACATTAAGCGTTGTCATCGCAAGCTCTTTTCATAAATTGCCATCATCGCCATAGATGCGCTGCAAGGTGCTAAAAAGCGACCACATAAAAATCCCGCAAAACAAGAAGGCAAGGCCGATAGTAAATATATCGCGCCACCTATTGTCCGGTAAAAAATGCGTCAGTAAATACCATATACTGCCAGTGAGGATATAAATAAAAAGAGTTCCTCTGGCGGTTGTTATTTTTTCTAGTATCATAAGATTTCATCCATACGCTCAGTATTATGCTTAGTCTTAGGCCCAGTAAATGCTCAAAAATAATTTTAACATTGAGCGTCATCTAACCATAGCAGTAGGGCGCTTCATATAAAACATTGGTGTAGGTGTTTGCTTTGAACGTTTTAAGCAGCACAGAACCTATAAAAACGCCCCAATAGCCTAGGACTATTGGGGCGTTTGTTTTAAACTGACTTTAATAAAGCTTGTTCAGCCAGCTTTATTTTATTTGCAACCAAGCATTTATGACAATGAAGCAATAGCTTCGTTGAATAACGGACTTGGACGCATGGCTTTTTCAGCCAACGCTTCATCTGCTAAATAGTAGCCTTTTAGATCCATCGACTTACCTTGAACTTCATTCAGCTGCTCAACGATAGCGGCTTCATTGTCTTCAAGTTTTTGTGCCAGCGGCGCAAACTGTGCTTTTAGCTCGCTATTTTCATCTTGTGCAGCCAGCTCTTCTGCCCAGTATTTTGCCAGATAGAAATGACTACCACGGTTATCAAGCTCGCCAGTTTTACGTGATGGCGATTTGTCATTTAACAGTAGCGTTTCAGTCGCTCTATCAAGGGCGTCTGCCAATACTTTCGCTTTGGCATTGTC
This sequence comes from Psychrobacter sp. M9-54-1, assembly GCF_016613355.1. Taxonomy (NCBI): domain Bacteria; kingdom Pseudomonadati; phylum Pseudomonadota; class Gammaproteobacteria; order Moraxellales; family Moraxellaceae; genus Psychrobacter; species Psychrobacter sp. M9-54-1. The sequence goes on from NZ_JADGFW010000013.1 coordinate 157,202, forward strand.
ATCATTTTTCGCCAAATGCTCTAAAGATTCGGTCAAGGCTAGGAACTCACCTAGAGAATCCCAACGTAGATGGTTCTCTTCGATCAGCTGCTGTACGTGCTTCGGTGCTGAACCGCCTGCGCCAGTCTCGAACAAACCACCGCCTTTCATTAGTGGCACAACTGACAGCATTTTCGCACTGGTGCCCAATTCTAAAATCGGGAACAAATCAGTCAGATAATCACGCAAAATATTACCAGTCGCAGAAATCGTATCTAAACCACGGGCAACGCGCTCTAGGGTATAACGCATGGCGCGAACTTGTGACATGATTTCGATGTGCAGACCGTTGGTGTCATGATCTTTTAGGTAGGTTTTAACCTTTTCAATCAGCTCGTTTTCGTGTGGACGGTATGGGTCGAGCCAGAAAATAACTGGCGTATCTGATTCGCGCGCACGGCGTACTGCAAGCTTAACCCAGTCTTGGATAGGGTCATCTTTGGTCTGACACATGCGCCAGATATCACCTTTTTCAACACGCTGCTCAAGTAAAACTTCGCCTGATTCGATGTCGACGATACGCGCGATACCATTGTCGCTAGATTCAAAGGTTTTGTCGTGTGAGCCGTATTCTTCCGCTTTTTGCGCCATCAAACCAACGTTTGGCACCGTACCCATAGTGGTTGGGTCAAAGTTACCATGCCACTTACAGAAGTTAATCATCTCTTGGTAAATACGCGCAAAGGTCGATTCAGGCATGACCGCTTTACAGTCATATAATTTACCATCAGCGCCCCACATTTTACCGCCGTTACGAATCATCGCCGGCATAGACGCATCGACAATCACGTCACTTGGAGAATGGAAGTTGGTGATACCTTTTGAAGAATCAACCATCGCTAGACGCGGACGGTGCACTTGGCAGGCATGGAGGTCACGCTCAATCTCTTCACGTAAGCTGGCTGGCAATTCGGTGATTTTTTCGTACAAGCTTGCCATACCGTTATTGACGTTAATACCTAGCTCATCAAATAACGCGCCATGTTTTTGGAAGGCGTCTTTATAATAAATACGCACCGCGTGACCGAAGACGATAGGGTGTGACACCTTCATCATCGTGGCTTTTACATGTAATGAGAATAAAATACCGGCTTCGCGGCAATCTTCCATTTCACGCTCATAGAACTCAAGCAGCGCTTTTTTGCTCATAAACATCAAGTCGATGACTTCTTTATCAAGTAAGGCAATCTTTGGTTTTAATACCTTGGTCGTACCGTCTTCGAGCAACAGCTCCATACGCACGGTACGCGCTTTATCCAAGGTCATCGACTGCTCGCCGTCATAAAAGTCGCCGCTGTGCATGTGCGAAACGTGTGTCTGTGACCACTGTTTCCATTCGCCCATCGAGTGCGGATGTTTACGCGCGTAGTTTTTGACTGCTTTTGGCGCACGGCGGTCTGAGTTACCTTCACGTAATACAGGGTTGACCGAGCTGCCTAAGCTTTTGCCATAACGGCGACGGATTTCTTCTTCCTCTGCGTTTTTTGGCTCGTCTGGAAAATCAGGAATCGCGTAGCCTTTAGCTTGTAGCTCTTTGATAGCCGCTTTTAGCTGCTGTACAGAAGCACTGATATTTGGTAGTTTAATGATATTGGCGTTTGGATCTTGAGTCAATTTGCCAAGCGCTTCTAAGTTATTTGGAACGCGCTGCTCTTCGGTTAAGTAGTCTGGAAATTCAGCCAACACACGCGCCGCGACCGAGATATCACTGGTTTCAACGTCGACGCCTGCTGTCTGGGCAAATGCTTTTACAATCGGCAAAAATGATAAGGTGGCAAGCGCTGGGGCTTCGTCAGTTTTTGTATAAATAATTTTTGACATGTTAGTAGATTATTCCTTGTTGTCATTAATGAGGTTAATAAGGCTGCGGTATCATTTAATAGCTTTATACAGCCCTTATACCATAATGGTCTACGGGGTTGGTTCGAGGTTCAAATACATCAGTCGTCTTTTATCGCCATTCTTGAGCGAGTATGACGGCGAGAAAAGTTTCGTCGCCAGCCATTTATGTTTATTCGTCTTTATAAAGCAGGCGCTCGATCAAGTACCAGCTTTATTAAAGAGTGATTATAAAACATTATAAAAGGTCACACTCAAAAGACCGTAGTTAAAAAGTTATGCAAACCAGCGACTCAATACTCATGATTTACAATGATCTGAGCGCGAATGGCTGACGCTATATTATAGTTGATCCACTATAAATCTGATATGATGTCAATGTTGTATATTGAACTAAGTATACTATTTTCGCTCATACCCTATGTATCTGAATTATATTAAGCTAATAATAGCCTTATTCTACCAGTCCTCGCCCTCAATATCATCTTTTGCGTGTAATTAGCGCGCTTTTAGTGCCATTTTTACTTTTGTAAGCTTGTTTTTGAAATGATCGGCTTATCGACGTTGAAATAGTCTACATACTTCAAATTATCTGTTTTTAACACACTAACGCTAGCAAAACCCAATCCTGCGCTCCATCAATAAAAGACTTAGTAATCTATCCGTATGGCATTTTTATGCGCCTTTGTTTATAAACCTTCTTCATAAAAGTATTTTAGTGCCAGATAATTTTTACTTTTTTGCAAATTGTGACAGCAAACGCGCTGGTATTTGCTAGGCTAAACGATAGAAATAAATGAGCTTAAGAAAAAATTCTAAAAATAGTGTGGTGATGATGAATTTACAATATGCGTTACTCAGTGACAATAGCTGGCAGGATATGGCGCGTTGGCAAACGCCAGATACGCCTTTTATGACATTTGAGTTTTGGCAAGCACTTAGTGATACAGGCGCAATTGGTGAGCAAGCAGGTTGGTTGCCGATTTATGTCTTAATCCATCGGCCAAATGAGACAGATGGCGTTATTGATAATAATGCGAATGATGATAAAAGTAATGCTGCGCAGCCAATGCTGCTTTCTTCAGAACCAATAGGGCAGCCTGTTGCGGTTATGCCGGTTTTTATTAAAGGGCATCATCAAGGCGAGTTCGTTTTTGACCATGCGTGGGCACAAGCTTATGCGCAGTATGGTCTTGATTATTATCCACGCTTGGTGACCAGTGCGCCTTATACACCCGTGACTGGCCAACGTCTGTGGCTAGCAGAAGGTGAGGCGCTAAATACGGATATTTTAAAAACAGCTATCGCAGGCGTTGATGATATCGCCCAGCAAGTAGAGGCCTCTAGCTGGCATGGTTTGTTTGCGACGTCTGAGATGGCGACTATTGCTAACGCGTCAATGCCGACTGATACCGATATAGAAATGGCGCTTAATAATCAAAAAAATAGCGGTACAGTAGAACCGATTGAGCTACCGATACTTGAGCGGCAGGGCTGCCAGTTTTTATGGCAAAATAAAAATGTCAGTCAAAACAATAAACAATTTGCCGACTTTGAGGCATTTTTGGCAACCTTTAGAGCCAAAAAACGCAAAACCGTGCGTGCTGAGCGGCGTAAAGTTGCCGAGCAAGGCATCTCTTGCCAGCGTAAATGCGGGGTTGCTATCACTGCAGAGGATTGGCAGACGTTTTATCGTTGTTATGTGATGACCTACGCGGTACGTGGGCAGCAGCCTTATCTCACGCTAGATTTTTTTAAAAGACTGGCTGCTAGCATGCCTGAACATTTGATGCTGGCACAAGCACTTGATGCCAATGGTGAAATTATCGCTAGCAGTTTGTTTTTTTATGATAAACCCAATAGCCAAAACGCCACGCTTTATGGTCGTTATTGGGGCGCGCTTGCTGAGTATGATAGCCTACACTTTGAGCTGTGTTATTATCAAGGTATCGAGTTTGCGATTGAGCAAGGTTTGACGTATTTTGACCCCGGCACCCAAGGTGAGCACAAATTAGTCCGAGGTTTTGTTCCGACCAAAACTCACTCGTTGCACCGTATTTACGATGGGCGTTTTGTCCCGGCGATTAGTAATTTCTGTGTAAAAGACCGCATGCATATGGCGCAATATCGCAAGCAAGCCTTTGCAGCATTGCCCTTTAATATGGATAATATGCCGACATTTGATAATACTGATTAATCCTCGATCATTTTTTTGCTAATCTTTGCCCAATGACTTCCTACCTAATACTTTTCTATCAGCTGTAAACTATGACTCCTCATTTTTCTCATTCTGCTCCATCATCCGCTCCCACTGAGCTAGTAGATTTTCTCAATACCGAAGGGTCGCTGACGGCCATGCTCGAAGTAAAAGCAGGGCAGCCGTTACGCGTCGAGCGCAGTTTTGAAGGCTATCGGTTATTATCCTTAGCGCAAAAAAAGCAGTTGGGTTTGCAAGGCGCGGCGTTAAACCGTCCGTTATTGGCGTGGGTACGCGAGTCGCAGCTATATGGCGATAATGAGCAGCAATGGGTACAAGCACAAAGCATTTTCCCGCTAGTAAGTTTGAAGGGGCGCGCTCGCCGTTTACAGCAGCTAAAAGGTACGCCGATTGGCTATGTGTTGTTTAAGCGCCGCCGTACTTTACCCAATCAACGTGTTATCGAGCAAACAGTAGATGGTTGGCAACGGCAGACGTTATATGATTGGTATGGACGTAAAATACTGATCAGTGAGACTTTTTTAGCAGCGTTTTTGTCTAGTGATGCTTGATGTCGATACATGCATTACCTAATGTAACAATAAATAAAAAAGTCATCTTAAAGGGGCTGTTTTTTATGGGCGATTAATAATTATTTGATTAACAAATCCATCGCGACCTAGAAGTAAAAAAGATAAAACAATGATTTTATTGCGCATTTATTTCTCTAATAACGCCATTTAAATCTCTCAGCTTTCCGTGAGGTTTTTTTGCGCTCATCGCACAAAGTTTCATGCTACACTTAATCTATAGCGATGATATCGATGCTCCCACGTATCGATTTTATTGCCAATTTAGGCAAGTTTTTAACAGGCCAATTGTCTGCGTTTGCCAATTTTACCTTCTTTTATTACTCGCCTCTTTTCAATGAGCACCACCATTAACGATAGCCACTACCTAGGACATCACTATGTTTAAAGATATTTCTATCAAAGAGTTTGATCCAGTACTTGCTGAAGCCATGGCCGCTGAAAGCGTTCGTCAAGAAAACCACATCGAGCTTATCGCTTCAGAAAACTACTGCTCACAAGCAGTGATGGAAGCACAAGGCACTGACCTGACCAATAAATACGCTGAAGGCTATCCTGGTAAGCGTTATTATGGTGGCTGTGAGCACGTCGATGTGGTTGAGCAATTGGCCATCGACCGTGCAAAAGAGTTGTTTGGTGCTGAGTACGTCAACGTCCAGCCACACTCAGGTAGCCAAGCGAACTCTGCTGTTTTCTTAGCATTGTTAGACGCTAATGACACCGTGCTTGGCATGAGCCTAGACGCTGGTGGTCATTTGACACATGGCGCGCATATCAACTTCTCAGGTCTAAACTACAACGCCGTACAGTATGGCTTGGTTGAAGAAACTGGTCTGATCGATTATGACGAAGTTGAGCGTTTGGCAAAAGAGCACAAGCCTAAGATGATTATTGCTGGCTTCTCAGCCTATTCGCAAGTGGTCGATTGGCAGCGTTTCCGTGATATCGCTGATGAAGTTGGCGCGTACCTTTTAGTAGATATGGCTCACGTAGCTGGTTTGGTCGCGGGCGGTGTTTACCCAAACCCAGTACCATTTGCCGATGTGGTCACGACTACCACGCACAAAACCTTGCGTGGCCCACGTTCAGGTATGATTTTAGCACGTGATGAAGAATTGGCGAAAAAGCTAAACTCTGCTGTCTTCCCAGGCAATCAAGGCGGCCCGCTCATGCACGTCATCGCGGCAAAAGCGGTTTGCTTTAAAGAAGCCTTAGAAGATAACTTCAAAACTTATCAGCAGCAAGTGGTTAAAAACGCCAAAGCAATGGCAAAAGTGATTCAAGACCGCGGCTATGAGATCATCTCTGGCGGTACTGAAAATCACTTGATGCTGATCAGCCTAGTCAAGCAAGAAATGACGGGTAAAGAAGCCGATAAATGGCTTGGTGATGCGCACATTACCGTGAATAAAAACGCCGTACCAAACGATCCAAAATCGCCATTTGTCACCTCAGGTATCCGTATCGGTACGCCAGCGATTACCACGCGCGGCTTTAACGAAGCACAAGCTGGCGACTTGGCTAGTTGGATTTGTGACGTCCTAGATAGCCGCGGTGATGAAAAAGTTGCTGCTGAAGTACGCGGCAAAGTAGAAGCGATCTGTAAAGAGCTACCTGTCTATGCTAAAAATCAGTAATTTCTGATTAATAATTGGTTTTATAAGTAGATATAAAAAAACCTCTTAGAACTTGAACTGACCCCCATAAGTTGGACACAACTTTTGGGGGTCAGTTCACTTTTGCTAGGCGATTTTTTATTAATAAGACAATAATATAGAAGACTAAAACGGCAACTTGGTAAATATCTGCAAGATAGTTGCGTTAACGATATCGACAAAGAAGGCACCAACCATCGGTACAATCAAAAACGCTTTCGGTGATGGCAAGTAGCGATCAGTCACTGCCTGCATATTGGCAATCGCCGTCGGCGTGGCGCCCATACCAAAACCTGAGTGTCCAGCTGCCAAGACAGCGGCATCATAGTCTTTACCCATGATTCTAAAGGTAACAAAATAAGCATAACCAATCATGACTAAAGTCTGCACGACCAAGATAATCAATACAGGACCCGCCAAATCTGTCAGCTCCCATAGTTTTAGCGATAGCAGCGCCATGGCTAAAAATAGACTTAATGACGCATTACCAATCACATCGATAGCACGGTCGAACATATCAAAATTAAACACCATGGTTAAGGCATTACGAATGATAACGCCGCCTGCTAATGCCCAAACGAAGGTGGGCAGCTCAAACGCAGTATCTGCTGCAACCAATGTCATGATGTCTGCAAACGCTAACGCCCCTGCAAACAAAGCCAATGACTCAATCGTTGAAGAGGCGGTAATCAGACGGATATTGTCAGGTTTTTCAAACATCTCTTCATGGCGATGATCGCCATCTTCGCTGTGCTTGGTACTATATAACGACTGCTTGCCAGCAAGCTTTTCGACGTCGCTTTGATTGGGATTAACAGGGGTCGGTTTAAGACCCATTTTATTGATCAATCGGCGTGCAACAGGACCACCAACCAGACCACCTGCAACCAAACCATAGGTAGCAACAGCAATACCAAGAGTGGTGGCACCAACGACATTGTATTGTTCTTCTAACACAACGCCCCACGCGCCTGCGGTACCATGGCCGCCTGTTAGAGCGATAGAGCCAGTCACCAAGCCGAGCAGCGGATCAAGACCTAGTACGCTGGCCATCGCTACCCCAACCACGTCTTGTAAAATAATAAAGACCGAGACGACGATAGTAAAAATTAATAAAGGCGTACCACCTGCTTTCAGCCGTCCAAAGTCGGCGCTAAGTCCGATAGAGGCAAAGAACATCAGCATGGTTGCTGTTTGTAGGCCTTGGTGAAAGTTAAAGCTATAACCCCAAATCAAATTAAGGGCATAAACAATCACAGCAGCAATCAAGCCACCAGCCACGGGTTCTGGGATATTAAAGTCTTCCAAAAACTTAATTTTTTTAACCAAAAAGCGCCCTAATAACAGCACCAAGGTGGCAAAAATCAGGGTGTAATATCCGTTTAATGTTACTTCCATAAGTTCATCCTTTCTCTAAATATGAATTCACCTAAATTCGGGATAAAACTGGCTTTATCTCGAATTTAGGTTCTGCTCGTTTTGCTATTCGTAGGTATCGTCTGACGCCTCAATAATCCATAATTGCGGTTTGCCAAAATCTTTATAGGCGTCTTCGATCAGGCGCTTAAAGGCATTAAAGTCCTCGCTGTTGATTTTTTCTACCGCATTTAAGTAAAGCGTGAAATCGGTGATATCACTATCGGTCAAACAGTCCCAAGCGCTGTCCCAATTATGGGCAAAATAGCTGGGAAAATTGGCGGCTGTCGCTAAGCTATTTAGCAGCGTTTCTTTATTCAAAACATCGCCAATTGGAATGTTAATTGCATGCTTCGGAATGGCATTAATAAACGCTTCGTCTTTTTGAGCAATGGCGTTTTGGTTAACGTCATTTTTTTTAATATAGTAAATCGCTTGGTTCATATCATCTCACCTGCAATGGTCTAAAGCTGTCGTAATGGTCGACGGTCAAATAATAGACGGTTGGCGGATGACCGCCGGTGACAATACGCCGTGCGCCGCGATGCGAAACGCCGGGCGTCGGCACGGTATATTCGCGATAATAGCCTTGCGACTGGGCAGGCAATTTGCCTTCGCGATTATAAAAGGTGGTGCCATCTTTATTCGGATAAGGAAACGGGCCACCTTGCTGAATCAGCGCCAGTGTTTGGTCAATTTGCGCGTCACCCGTGATAGCTGCTGTGGCCGCTGTATCAGGGCTAGAGGTTTTAGGGGCTGTCTGCGTTATAGACGTTGCTGGCGTGCTGTCTGCAAAAAAACTAGACGTCAAATCTCCAAAGAAAAAAACCGCCACGGCAATAAGGGCGATAAAACTTAGTAGAGTAGATAAGCCAGTTTTTTTGTGTGGCTTGCTTTGGTTATTTTTTGACTGGTTTTTTCGATGATAGCTAGCGTTATTTGTATGCGTATTTTTTGCATAATGTTTGGTTGAATTTGCTAGTGGGTTTTTTGCGTCTGCCGTTTCTAAAATACTTAATTCGTTAGAGGTGACTTCGGTTGCGCGTAATTGGTTTTTATCATTACGCTGACTGTTAAAATAGACACGTTGACCCTCGCTTATCGGCCGCGAGAGACGCATGCTGCTGATATGAAAGAAGACATCTTCACCTTGATTGTCTACTTCGATAAAGCCATAGCCTTTGTCAGCATTCCAGTGTTTAATTTTGCCACTTTGCATGGGCACGGCTTCCTATAGCGTGGTTCTATTCAGCAAAATAATTTTTATATGCCATATATAGCATATTTATCAATAATAAAAAAACGCCAGCAATTAAGCTGACGTTATTTAAGATTATACTCGAATTAGGCAATAAATTATAGTGCAGCAATGATGCCCTAGGCGCGTGTTTCGCCGTGACCGTAAACAATCCATTTTTGCGAGGTTAAACCCTCAAGCCCAACCGGTCCACGGGCATGAATTTTATCGGTTGAGATACCGATTTCTGCTCCAAGTCCGTACTCAAAGCCATCGGCAAAACGGCTCGAGGCGTTAATCATCACACTTGCCGAATCGACTTCGCGGATAAAGCGCTGCGATTTGGTATAGTTGTCGGTAATGATGACGTCGGTATGGTGGCTGCCGTGAGTGTTGATATGTTCAATCGCCTCGTCGATACCCGCTACCACCTTAACTGCCAAGATAGGGGCAAGATATTCGGTATCCCAGTCCTCGCTGGTGGCTGCTGATAAATGACCTTGCAGGGTAGCATTGTCATTTAAAATCGCCTGTGACTTCTCATCGAGGCGCAGTTGCATGGCGTCATCGGCTGTTACGATGGCTTCAGCAATCTTTGGCAATAACTCATCGGCGACATTTTTATCGACCAACAGCGTCTCCATGGTATTACAAGTACCGTAGCGGTGGGTCTTGGCATTGACGCTGACTTTAATCGCCGTGTCTGCATCGGCATCGCTATCGATAAAGGTATGACAATTACCATCTAAATGCTTAATCACAGGGACGCGGGCATCGCGGCTGATACGTTCAATCAAACCTTTACCGCCGCGTGGTACGATCACATCGACATAGTCCGTCATGGTAATCAGCTCGCCAACAGCAGCGCGGTCAGTGGTTTCTAACACTTGTACGCTATGCTCAGAAAGACCGACCTTTTTTAAACCCTGTAAGATACATTTGGCAATCGCTTGATTGGACTCAAAGGCTTCAGAACCACCGCGCAAGATAATAGCGTTACCAGATTTTAGCGCCAGCGAAGCCGCTTCCAAGGTAACGTTGGGACGCGACTCATAAATCATCCCGACTACCCCGAGTGGCACACGCATTTTGCCTAAATGAATACCTGATGGACGATAAGTCATGTCGGTCACTTCACCGATAGGGTCAGGCAATGCCGCCACGTCTTTTAACCCTTGCAGCATACCATCGAAGCGTGCATCGTTTAGCTCTAGACGATCGAGTAAGGCAGCGTCCAAGTCGTTTTTTTGCCCCTTATCCATATCGATTTTATTGGCCGCTAAAATATCAGCTTTGGCGCTTTTTAACGCATCATAGATTGCCATCAGCGCCGAATTCTTATCACCAGTATTGGCCGCAGCTAACGCTCGTGATGCCGCGCGCGCTTGCTTGCCGACCGTCTGCATATAAGCAGTTACATCTGTGGTATTCGATTGCGTCATAAATTAACGTCCTTTTATCATCAATAATCTAAAAAATATCGTTTAGCGCTCTAATGGCGCTCTGCTATTTAACATAGAGGAGATGAGGACGATAGTAAAGTCGATTTTGTGAACAACGACCGTTTAGCAAGCACTGCGGAGTTTCCTTATGTTCGATTTTAAGGTTTTTAACTTTTTATAGCGTCTATAAGTAATGGGAGATAAAAAAGTATGCTGTCTGTTACGTATTTTTAACAGAACTGCGCTGCAACTGCTAAGGTAGTCGTGGTCAATCGTAAGTATAGTGGGTGCTAAGACGGTCAATTCACACGCTATCTCATACGTTATCAATGATAGATATAGCAATTGGCTGATGCAATAAAGTGATGAATTTTATAAAGATTAATAAACTAAAGACTCATTATGGAGAAAAAAATGGCTATTAAAAATAAAGCCTATAAAAACTGGCTCACAGTAGGCTTGGTAGCAGCAGCATTAAGCGTCAGCGCCTGCGGCAAAAAAGAAGAAGCGCCAATGGATGTTGAACCAACTGCGGACGCGCAGACGCCAGTAGAAAATAACGCTACTGGCGTGGCAACGGCAAACAGCACGGATGATGTCGCGGTAGCAAGTGCCGATGCTAATAATGGTATGGCCGTTAGCGAAAATGATGATGTCGCGGTAGCAACAGCTGATGATGCAGAAGTCCTGGATGGTACTGAAAGCGAAGAGCACATTTCGACTTACTAGTTAAGCTTGTTAAATGCTGCTTGCGAGCGTCGACTGACTATTTAGCAGATAAAACAGCGCTAGCGGCGTTAAGATGATAAAATAAGGCCCATAACTGACTATGCGTTATGGGCCTTATTTTGTCGTTGATTCCGTTTAAAAAAGTACCGCGCTACTTAGCTGGAGTTATCTAAGCTGAGCGCCGTTTTGAGTATTTTTTTATCGGCAATGAATTATCCTGTCAAACTCTAATGACTTTTAATGATTTTTAATAACTGAAGGGGCAGGGTTTGCCTTTTTATCGCATTATAGGCGACAATGGCGCATTTTTTTATTCATGTTTTCACTCATATTTATTGGAAGTCTGCTAAACCATGCTTGATACTGCAAAGAATCCGACTCGGCCTATCGCCTTAGATTTACAAGACGTCCATAAAAGCTATGGCTCGTTGGCGGTGCTAAAAGGGGTGTCTCTCACCGCTTATGATGGCGACGTTATCTCTATTTTAGGCTCGTCTGGCTCCGGTAAGTCAACCTTGCTGCGCTGTATTAACTTGCTTGAAAAACCCAATCAGGGGCGTATCATCATCGGCAATGATGAGCTGATGCTAAAGCCTGCCAAATCAGGCGAATTGCAAGCGGCAGATATCAAGCAATTAGAGAGCTTACGTGCGCGCGTCGGTTTTGTGTTTCAAAACTTTAATTTGTGGCCACACAAGACCATTTTGCAAAATATCATCGAAGGACCAACGCAGGTCTTAAAAATCAAAAAAGACCAAGCGATTAGCGATGCAGAAAAACTGCTCGATAAAGTGGGTCTGCTCGATAAAAAAGACGCTTATCCGGCGAATTTATCGGGCGGTCAACGTCAGCGGGTAGCAATAGCACGTGCCCTTGCCATGCAGCCACAGGTGTTATTATTTGATGAACCAACCTCGGCCCTTGACCCTGAGCTGGTCAATGAAGTGCTCGCGGTCATGCGTGAGCTTGCCGCCGAAGGACGTACGATGCTGATTGTTACCCACGAAATGCGCTTTGCCCGTGAGGTATCAAGCAAAGTGGTGTTCCTGCATCAAGGTATCATCGAAGAAATTGGTACACCTGAACAGGTATTTGATAATCCAAAGTCTGAACGCGTCAAAGATTTTATGGCATCTCATCGTCAAAACTAGAAGCGAGTGTTTGACAGGTTATTGGTTGAATGTCAAAAAACCTAAAACGCTTACAATGCAAAAGTTGCCCTTAGTAACCTTCTTGGCCTAAATTTTCTTAGCCTATTTATTACCGAATAATCACAGTTGGTATGCAAAACGTTTGTTTTTGATATTTGAGTCAGGTATTATCAAAGGGTTTATAGGCAGTCGCAAATCGCGCCTGCTTATGTCTTTATGTTCATTGACTTGCTTATCTGGCAGGGACGCCAGAGAACAAAATATCAGAACCCTATATCAAAAACCTCATCAGAATTTAAGGAATGTATGATGTCGAATTCTCGCCTCTTGTGGTCATCGATGACCGTCACCGCCGCGCTTATGCTTGGCGCTTGTAGTCAGTCTGCTAATGACGCTACTGATAGCAGCGCTGATGCCTCTGCTACAGAAACGGCTGGCAAGACCATTCGTATCGCCACTGAGGGCGCATACCCTCCTTTTAACTATACCAATGCCGATGGCAGCTTGGCAGGATTCGATATCGACGTCGCCAATGCCTTATGCGCGCAAATGCAAGCCAAATGTGAAATCGTTGCTCAAGATTGGGACGGTATTATTCCAGGTCTATTGGCGCAAAAATACGACGCCGTCATCGCTGGTATGTCAATCACTGAAGAGCGCCAAGAAAAGGTTGATTTTAGCGAGCCGTACTTTGCCAATACCATGGTTTGGCTTACCGATACCAAAAGTGGCTTTGATCCTAAATCTATTAAGAATCTAACGCTTGGCGGTCAGCGCTCTACGACACCTGGCGCGTATTTACAAGACAATTATGAAGGTAAAGACGGCAACACTGTCAAGCTTTATGATAATTATGACAATGCCTACTTAGACCTAAAATCGGGTCGTAGCGATGCGGTACTTGCCGAAAAAGTCTCTGCCAAATCATGGTTAGCGGATAATCCAGAAGGGTTCGGTATCGTGGGTGATGAGATTGATAACGACGATAATATTGCCATTGCTGTCCGTAAAGGTGACTCAATCAAAGACGACTTTAATAAAGCGCTGAGCGAAATCCGTAGCAACGGTGAGCTTGCCCGTCTTGAGCAAGAAAACTTCGGTCAGTAATTTGCTTGATGCGCTTTGCGAGAAGTCTTTAACTGATAGCTATTAGTCAACAGACGGTTTCGATAAGCGCCGATTAACCAATGTCTGAACCATTGCGGATGAATAACGGCTGGTAAATATATTAAGGAATAACCTCTATGATCACTTCAATGACCTCATCAATGAGCAAAAAAGCGCTATGGCTTGCGCCGCTTAGTGCAGCGATGCTGATGCTTGCTGCTTGTAACAACAGCTCAACGCCTACAGAAAATACGGACGCCGCTGCTACAAGCGACGCACCGTTACATATAAAAATCGCCACAGAATCGAGCTATAAGCCTTTTAGCTATACCGACGCCGATGGCAAATTAATCGGCTACGAGATTGAGCTGGTAGACGCCTTATGTGCGCAAATGAAAGCTGAATGTGAAGTTATCTCGCAAGATTGGGACGGCCTCATTCCAGGGCTAAATGCGCAGAAATTTGATGCCGCCATTGCTGGTATGTCAATCACCCCTGAGCGTAAAGAAGTCGTAGAATTTAGCGACCCGTACTTTCATACTGGTATCATCCTCATTGGTAAAAAAGGCGATGATATTACCGTCGATGGCCTAAAAGGTCAGCCAGTTGCCTCACAGCGCTCGACGGTTGCGTCACAATATCTACAAGAAAAACATGCCGACTCTGACATCAAGCTTTATGACACTCAAGACAACGCTTATCTAGACCTAACCTCAGGTCGCGTGCGCGCCATGATGTCTGATAAAGTCACTGGTATTGACTGGCTAAAAACCGACGCCGGTAAAGACTACGAAGTCAAAGGTCAAGAAATCAGCACCAGCGATGATGCGATGGGTATTGCCTTTCGTAAAGGCGATCCATTGGTTGCCAAGTTTAATAAAGCTTTGGCTGAACTAAAAGACAACGGCACTTACGACCAAATCACAGGCAGTTATTTTGGTACCAGCTCAACAGCGGCGGCGCAAAAAGCAGTAGCGACTGATGGCGTCAAAGAAGTGGTGGTCGTTGATGATGGTAATGTCGATGCCAATGCAGTAATAGCCAAAGAAGAGCAAGCAGAAACGGCGACTAATTAATAGAGCTGTCTCTCATAATCTATTAGATAAGCGCTGATTTTAATAAAGCACGTTTTAATTAAAGCGTGCTTTATGCCATCTACAATACTTTCCAAAGTACCAATGCCAATTAATAATGTCAAATAACAACATCAAGGATGATTATGAGCAACTATCTTCTTTTAGCCCCTATTCCTAGTACGCCCTCTGCCACCTCATCCGCCAGTAAGCACTTGTTAAAGACAAAATCGATGCTAGCCCTAGCGGCATTGTTGGCTTTAGCGGGCTGTAGTAATGGTCAAAATGAGACTAACGAAAGCGCAAGCGCAGAGACGACTAAAACGTCAGAAGCGGCTGATAATAATAGCGCTGCGAGCGACGATGGTAATATACTACGTATCGGCACCGAAGGCGCTTATGCCCCTTTTAATTATACCAATGCCGATGGCACGCTTGGAGGCTTCGATGTTGAAATCGCCAATGCTATTTGTGACGATTTGCAGATGACCTGTGAAATCATAGCGCAAGATTGGGACGGTATTATTCCTGGGCTTAAAGCGGGTAAATATGATGCCATCGTCGCGGCGATGTCGGTCACGCCAGAGCGTGCAAAGCAAGTGGCTTTTACCGATCCGTACTTTAGCAATGCCTTGGTATTTTTAGCCAAAAAAGACAGCAGCTTTGATCCTGCCAATAGCAGCGATATCAATGCCCATTCTATTGCCGCCCAGCGCTCGACCATCTCTTCGCAGTGGTTAGAAAATGCCTATCCAAAAGCTGATATGAAGCTTTATGATACCTTGAGTAATGCCTTTTTGGATTTGGGTTCTGGTCGCGTTGATGCCATGATATCGGACAAATTGCCCGCACTTGAATGGCTTGGCTCAGCATCAGGCAGCAATTATGCAATCAAAGGCGATGAGATAGATATCAATGATAATTTTGCAATTGCCGTACGTCCTAATGACGAAGCTTTGCAAGCCAAAATCAATAAATCTTTGGCCAATCTAAAGTCCAATGGTACGTATGATAAAATCAATCAAAAATATTTTGCCGTACCAGCAAAGGCGGCAACCACTGAGACAGTATCAACCGAACCAACGGTAGAAAATGCAGCGCAATAAGCGCTTATTATCATTGTTATATTAATCACGGTTTTCCCTATTTAGCGGTAAACGTGAAGTCATAAAAGCAAAAAGACATTACCATCAGGGTGATGTCTTTTTTGCTTTAATAATAGGGTTACTTTACAACCAATACAGGGCGAGTAGGATAAATTTTTCGAAGCCTCTGGAGTGCAAAGCGCACAGCAAGCAAGAAAAATTTATCCTACTCGCATCTGGTTATTATTCTATCGATTTTGTTTAAAAATGATTATCATGATTCCTTATTCAAAGAATAATCACAATACTCAAAGAATAACCACAATTTTATGCATTATGAAGGGTCAACTTTTATCAGATATCACTGATTTATAGGCTATTTATCCTGATAAGTATCTATTTAGGCAGCGCTTTTATGCGTGAGTATTAACATAGCTGGCAGCGAATATGATAAAATCAGCGCTCATTTCTACTGTGTCAATTTCCGCCGCCGTAATCGTATGAATATCACGTCATTCTATGACGCAAAAAACCGCCATCTATGCGGTTTGTCATACGACTATGCGCAGCGCTCAGCTATTGATGCTGATTCTTTTAACTCATATTTTGCAACTTGCTAATATAAAGAGACTGAGTGGATAATTGTGTTTGATTTACAAGGATTTGGCGCGCTATTACTAAGCGGCGCTACCGTCACTATAAAGCTGGCGCTGACCAGTTTGGTCATAGGTATGGCGTTAGGCCTGCTTGGCGCGACGGCCAAGATGTCCAATGTCTGGCTGCTACGTAAGCTTGCGACGGTCTATACTGCCACGATGCGCGGCATCCCTGAGCTGTTATTGGTGCTGTTTATTTATTACGGCGGCTCGATATTGCTCATGAGTATCCTCAAAAAGTTCGGCTATAACGACTATATCGAGATTAGCGCGTTTTGGGGCGGGGTCATGGCGTTATCAATTGCCTTTGGTGCGTACGCGACCGAAATTTTTCGTATGTCCATTCAAGAGATTCCGGTAGGGCAAAGAGAGGCGGCGCAAGCGATTGGCATGCGACCTTTTCAGACTTTTTATCGTATTACCTTGCCGCAAGTCTGGCAGATTGCACTGCCAGGTCTCGGCAATTTGTTTTTGGTATTGCTCAAAGATACGGCCTTGGTGTCGGTCGTCGGTCTAAAAGATATCATGTATCAATCGTCGCGCGCGGCACAGTCGACACAGCAGCCGTTCACCTTTTATATGGCCGCGGCGATTATTTATTTGGGTCTGACCATGTTGATTACCGGTTTTATGATGTGGCTTGAGTGGCGTGCCAATCCGGCGGCGCGTTATGCTAAAAAGCTCAGCCGTCAAAACCACCATCAAACCACTCAAAGTCAATCGACCATAGGGTAGAGGAGAGATACTATGGATTGGAATTGGCAGGTCATTTTTGACCATATCCCTGATTTAATGGGTGGCGCGGTATTGACCGTTCAGCTCGTTGTTTTCTCGGGTATTATTGGGTTGTTTTTTGGTTTGATTTTGGCATTATTGCGCCTGTCCAAAAATTGGCTGGTGCAAGTTTTGCCATTTTTATATATCTTCTTTTTCCGTGGCACGCCGCTATTGGTACAGATATTTTTGATTTATTACGGGCTTGGGCAGTTCGAAGCGGTACGTAACTCGTTCTTATGGGAGCCGGTACTTAGCCAAGCTTATTGGTGTGCCATCATCGCCTTTACCCTCAATACTAGCGCCTATTTGGCAGAGATTATTCGCGGTGCAATCCAAAATATTCCTGTGGGCGAGCTTGAAGCCGCCGATGCCATTGGCATGTCAAAATGGCAGAAGCTGACGCGTATTACCTTACCGCGCGCTTTTGGTATTGTGATTCCTGCCTACAGTAACGAAGTTATCTTTATGCTAAAGGGAAGCGCGCTGGCATCCACCATTGCGTTGATGGATATCACGGGCGTTGCGCGTACGATTAGTGCGCGTACTTATACCTTGATGGAATTGTTCTTTGCGGCCGGTGTCGTTTATCTGCTGCTGTCGTGGGTGATTTTATTTAGCTTTAGATTGTTTGAAAAACGTATGAATCGTCACGCCAGCTATGTGCCGCCAGACGTGGTTACCAATACCATTCCTTAAAAGTAGGCACGGCAAAATAAAAAAGCTATAGTGTTCATAAATGTCAAAAACATGCCGTAAGGAAATAGTATGAGCTCATCGCCCCATATGTCCATCGCCAACGCTATTATTGGTAATGTGAAAGATACTGCTGGCACCACTGATACCAATAGTGATACCAGCATTGATAATAGCAAATGTCTGCGTACTTCTATCGGTAAAGTCGTCTGTGTCGGGCGCAACTATGCGGCGCATGCAGAGGAGTTGGGCAATGAAGTGCCTAGCGCGCCGATGCTATTTATAAAACCTGCCTCTTCGGTGGTATCTATCCATCAGTGCGTTGAGCGCCCAAACCCTGCCATCTTTGGCGAAACCCACTATGAAGCTGAGCTTTGTATTCAGCTGGCAACAGACTTATCAAAAGCCACGCTTGTAGAGGCGAAACAAGCTATTGGTGGCGTGACATTAGGGCTTGATTTGACCTTGCGTGAGCTACAAACTGAGCTGAAAGAAAAAGGTCATCCTTGGGAGCGCGCTAAGTGCTTTGATGGCGCTTGTGTGCTTGCTGACTGGCTCGATGCAAATGCCTTTGGTGACTTCAGAAACGTCCATTATCAGCTGAATATTAATAACGAACTTAAGCAAGACGGCGATAGTGCCTTGATGCTATTTCCCGTTTATGAGTTATTGGTTAATATCAGTCATGCTTTTAGTTTGCAAGCGGGCGACGTCATTATGACCGGGACGCCAAGCGGCGTTGGCGCTTTACATGCGGGTGATGTATTGACTTTAAAACTAGGCGCTCATCAGTGGCAGACAGAAGTTAAATAAGTTTTTATCACAGCTATCACCTATTAATCTGTAAAGGCATTAATGCTTAACGCTATCAAAAAATCCCAAGTGAACGCTTGGGATTTTTTTGGCTTATCAGTGGTGATAGTCATTTATCCTAAGCTTATCATTAAATAACTATCAAATCGGCATTTGGTTTTCAACGTACTGTCATAAACACTCAGTAGAATTAGGCATAATTCGTATTTTGGTGATTGCAATTACAAGACTGCAATCAACTCTCTCATGCCAATCAAGCCTAACAGCAAGGTGACTGATAATGACATTATTGAATAACAAACAACCGCTTGCCCATGAAGTCGTTGAAGATTCTAATCCGAGCAACAATATTGATTTTCAAACCATTATTAGTCGCCGTTTAAATCGGCGTAGTATCCTAAAAGGTGGCACAGGATTGACAGCGGCGGCGTTTTTTGGAGCGCTACCTTTAGTTGGCTGTAGCGACGATGACGATAGTATTCCTACCAAAAATAATGGCAATGATGCTGCTATCCCTGCACAAGGTGATCTCAAGCGTCCCGAAACTTTGAAGTTTACCGCAGTGGCGCATTCGACTGCCGAAACCATGAGCGTGGCGGCAGGCTATAAGGCTGAGATGATACTGCCTCTAGGCACGCCGCTGATATCTGGCATTGATGATTGGAAAGACAATCGCGAGCAGTCAGCTGAATCCTTCGAATGGCGTATGGGTGATAACCATGATGGCATGTGGTTCTTTGGCAAAAAGGGCACTGCCTATGATGCCAAAGCATCAGAGAATGGACTACTGGTCATGAATCATGAATACGTCAATAGCAGCGAGCTGAGCCCATTTGGTTACCATGTGATCCAAGATAAAAATGCTGCGCCAATCTTCCAAAATCGTCGACTTGCAAGCGACGTACGTCGTGAGGTCAATTGTCATGGGGTAGCAGTGGTTGAGATGAAGCGCCGCGCCGATGGCATGGGCTATGAGATGGTCCCCAATTCAAAATACAATCGCCGTATCACCAGCAGTACAACCACGCAACTAGCGGGTCCTGTTGCAGGCTCTGATTTGGTCAAGACCAAGTTTGACCCAACAGGCTTTCAAACTCGCGGCATCAACAACAATTGCGGCGCAGGCTTATCACCATGGGGTACCTATCTGACCACCGAAGAGAATTTTTTAGGGGTGTTTGCCCGTGGGCAAGATGCCAGTCAGCTGAGCGCAGGACAAAATTATGGTCGCGAGCGCTATGGCGCAACGGAAAATTTCTCTGGCTTTGAATATCTTTGGCACACCCCTGATGCCAAAGATGCCAAGATCGTAGACGAGTTTTCACGCTGGGATATGACTGCTACTAGTGCTAGCGCTACTGACGATTATCGAAATGGTTTTAATACCTTTGGTTATATCACCGAAATTGATCCTTTTGATCAAAGTTCCATGCCCCAAAAGCGCACGGCACTGGGACGTTTTGCTCATGAAAACTGTGCTTATGCTCCCGTTGAACAAGGCAAACCGGTGGTGTTTTATATGGGCGATGATGCTCGCGGTGAATATATTTATAAATTCGTCTCTAAAGCCACATGGTCAAATGCTGATATCGGTGGTGGATTAAAAGCTGGTGACAAGTATTTGAATGAGGGCACGCTCTATGTTGCCATTTTTAATGAAAATGGTCGCGGTGAATGGAAAGCGTTGATTCATGGTCAAAATGGACTGGATGCTTCGAACAGCGAGCTGCCTTTTCATGGACAAGATGAAGTATTGGTCTTTGCTCGCGCGGCAGCAGATGCAGTCGGTGCAACCAAAATGGATCGACCAGAATGGGTATCGGTCAGCCCGATAACGGGTGAAGTGTATGTGACTTTGACCAATAATAAATATCGTGGTGTACGAGATGATCAGCCAGTGTCGGCGTCCAATCCGCGCAGCTATAATACTGGCGGCAAAGCGCGTGGCAATGACAACGGCCATATCATTCGCTGGGCAGAAGCGGGCGGTGATCATGCGGCAACCAGTTTTGACTGGGACATTTATTTATTTGCTGCACCGAATGATTTAGTAGCAGAAAATTTATCGCAATTAAATGACAGTAATGATTTTTCTTCTCCCGATGGCTTATACTTCGATCCACGCGGCGTTTTATGGATTCAAACAGACGACGGCGCTTATACCGATACTAGCAGCTGTATGTTACTGGCAGCGCTACCGGGTAATGTAAGCGATGGCGCCATTCAAACCACGTCAGTAGGGCAACAAACCCGAGTCGGTATGCCTGCCAGCAATGATAACATCAAACGATTTTTTGTCGGTCCGGAGGGATGTGAAGTCACAGGTATCACGATGACGCCAGACTTTAAAACCTTGTTTATTAATATTCAGCATCCGGGTAATACATGGGGAGCAGTGGCTGGCGGTAGTACCCCGCGCTCAGCGACAGTTATGATTACACGCGAAGATGGTGACGTCATACTGGCAGAATCCTTTGTCTAGTTAACTATTTGCATGAGTAATGATACGTCTGAACAAACATAAAAATCCTAAGTCATGGCTTTAGGATTTTTGTGTTGTAGGCGATAGCTACTAATGGGTAAGTTTCGATATTTTATAGTTCCCTGTTTTTTTAACCATAAAAATACCTGATAGTTAAATCATTTTCTTCTGTTTATGGCATTTACAGGCTAGTATGGCAATTACCCTTAATCGCTTGCTGTAGCAACACTATGCCCAATCCAAGACCTATAGAAACCATACACGATTTATTTGCGACCACTCGGCGTCCCTCTGATGGTGAATTGAGCGCAAAAGCAGACTTTCAAGACGATGTCTATGAAGCGCTAGCAGAACTTGACTATATTTATGTCGATGAGCTGATCGCCAAAAATGTCGATAACAGTGTGATAAAACCGCATCAACCAATCTCTTTGGTGGATTTTTTTGAAGGCTTGGCGCAGCTTGCTACTATGGGTGTCGTGGAAGTAACGGATATTGTCGAAGCTATCCACCGTGAGATTTTGCTGCGTCCTTTGGGGCGGTTTAATAATGGTAATCTTGAGCACTGGCAGCGCGGTATCACCGGGCGCATTTATGGTACGGTGCGTCAAGCGATGCAATTGGTCGGCAACAATATTGCCATAGGGCTACGTTTGTATAACACGGTTTTAAAACCCAAAAAAATACAACCATTGCCCTTAAACCTACGCCGTATGGTCAATATCCTAAATGGCGTGATGGGCGACCACCTTGTCACCCATGACAATCCGTTGGCCGTGTCGATGATGCTATACGATAAAGACAATTATGTGCAAAGTGGCGCACTATCGGGGCGAGTAATTGTTTTGTGTCATGGGCTTTGTTTGAGTCATTTAAGCTGGCAAGTTGCGGGCGAAAATAATCTCGGTGCTATGCTGACCCACAAGTTGCCAGACAGTACAGTTTTATATTTGAACTATAATACCGGTCGGCGTATCTCCAGTAATGGGCGTAGCTTTGCTAAAGTCTTGCAAGATTTGGTCGAAAGCAATCCAGACATTACCCAGCTTGATTTAATCGGCCATAGTATGGGCGGCCTGCTGAGCCGTAGCGCGCTGTTTTATGGTAAAGAGCAGGGATTCAGCTGGGTTGAGCGTGTGGGTAATTTGGTGACTTTAGGTACACCGCATCATGGCGCAAGTTTGGAGCAGATTGGCAATTTTGTGCAATATAAAATCGCTAAGCTGCCTTTTGCTGGGTCATTGGCGAAACTGGGCGACTTACGTAGCGCTGGTATTATCGATTTGCGTTATGGCAGTATTCGCGATGCCGATTGGAAATCTTTAGAGGAGCGCAGCGTGCTACCGGCAGAGTTTCGTCATCCGACGCGCCTACCGCTGCACGTCAATACTTATCTGGTCGCAGCGGCGTTGATTGAAACCCATTATGAAAATAAAACCACCAGCTTATTGGGTGATGGGCTGGTGTCAGTAGAGTCGGCGCTTGGCGAATATACCGAAGAGCACACATTGAGCGTACCTGAAGGTCATAAGGCGATATTTTATGGCGTCAATCATATGAATTTAACTTATAACGATCGGGTGCTTGCGCAAGTGATTTCTTGGTTATCAGCCAATAGATTAGGCGACGCGCATGACGCCAAATATGGGCTTGATAGCCGTATCTATTCTTATCCGATAGATTACGAGGTCGAGATTTAAGGTGTTAACACTATGAATGTTATTATCAATAAAATTATAAAAACGAAAAACCCTCAAGCATCATACTTGAGGGTTTTTAATTAACAGAAGTAAAATTAAAGATTACTCAGCGAAAATAGCCGCTACATCGTCTTTATCAAATTTGTAGACTGCACCGCAAAATCCGCAGTCCATCTCAAACGTACCGCCTTGTTCGTCCACGATATCTAACGCTTCGGTTTCGCCGATTTGCTCGATGGCCATCTCACACTTCTCGCGTGAGCAGGTGCAGCCAAACGATAACGCTACAGGCTCAGGGGCAACGACTTTTTCTTCATTATATAAACGGTACAGGATTTCATTGGCATCAAGCGTGGTCAGCTCTTCTGCTTTTAGCGTGCGCGTGAGCACACTTAAGCGTGTCCACAAGTCATCATCGATACCAGCATCTTGGTTTTGCTCGACTTCATAGGTTTCGGCTGCGGTACGAGGTAGCATTTGCACCAAGATACCACCGGCTTGCAAACCATCGGATGCCAGATTGATCAGCGTTGGAATCTGCGCCGATTGTTTTTGATAATGCGCTAAGCAATCCGCTAAGTTGTCATGGCTACGCTCAACGATACCTTGATACGGCTCGCCGCCATCAGGCTGGATATTGATAAACAACACGCCTTGACCAGCAGCGCCGAGCTCAGCAAAGGCGTCTTTTGCATGGATCATATTTTCCCACGCTTGCACTTGCTCGTCGGTGTCGCTTTTCCAGCTGGCAAGGGCGCGAATGATACCGTCTTGGTCGCACTCTGCCATCGCCCAATTGAGCAAACTGTCGCTATCTGATGATTGCAATTGAATCGATAAGCGACCATTAATTTTAACGGTACTGATCAACAAGCTTGCCGCCGTCAGCATCTCACCTAATAAGCGCTTAATGGCTTCAGGATAAGCTTTTTGGGCAATTGTCGTCGCATAGCTGCGCGATAGGCGCACCACATCGCCGCGCACCGGTGAGTCTTCGATAAAAAAGCGTTGGCGTACGTCATTATCGCGGTGGCTGCTCGCTTGTTGATTAATATTTGGGACTTGAGTATCTTGGGTCATAGGTCATAACTAGTATTAAGAAGTTGTTAACTTTATGGGGATTAATGGTTATTTATCAATCATAGCGGTTTAGTTATTGGCGTAATTTAAATGATTGTTAAACGAAATCTGTAAAATATCAGTCGCATTAAAAAAAGTTTACCCGCATCGTGCAAATTGTTGTACAGTAACATTAAGTTGCATAGTGATAACTTAAAGCAACAGCATGGATGCATGACGGAAAAGTCAACCAAGGGCTTATATAAAGTCAAATAATGGCGCAAATACCGTCAAAGTCCCCCCTAGTTTGTATAAATGTGATAAAAGGATGTATCTCATGACCTACTTAATCTCAAAACCTCTAACGTTGGTTGCCTTTATGGCACTTGGCCTAGCAGGCTGCAATAATAGCAATCAAACCAACACCGAAGCGCCGCCAGCAGATGGCACAGCGACAACGACAGAAGCGGCAGAAAATACCAACGGTACGCTACAAAAGATCAAAGAATCGGGCACTATCGTGGTCGGTCACCGAGACTCTTCTATTCCCTTTTCTTACATCGCTGACGATCCAAACCAGCCGATTGGCTATGCGCACGATTTAGAAATGAAAGTGGTCGATGCGGTAAAAGAAAAGCTTAATATGCCGGATTTAAAAATTCGTTATAACTTGATTACTTCGCAAACGCGTATTCCGCTAGTGCAAAACGGCACGGTTGATTTTGAATGTGGCTCAACCACCAATAACGAAGAGCGCCAAAAACAAGTGGCCTTCTCAAACGGTTTCTTTGAAATTGGCACGCGTTTATTGACCAAAAAAGACTCTGGTATTCAAGATTTTGAAGACCTAAAAGGTAAAACTTTGGTCACGACTGCTGGTACGACCTCAGAGCGTTATATTCGTGAATACAATGATAAAAATAAAATGGACATCAATGTCATCTCGGCAAAAGACCATGGCGAAGCTTTCCTTATGCTAGAAAACGGCCGTGCCGATGCCTTTATGATGGACGATGTACTACTTGCCGGTGAAAAAGCCAAAGCCAAAAACCCAGATGAATGGGTGATTGTTGGTACGCCGCAATCGTTTGAGATTTATGGTTGTATGATGCGTAAAGACGATCCTGAATTTAAAGCGGTGGTCGATGAAGCGCTTGCCAATGTCTTTAGCTCAGGCGAGATTAATAGCATTTATGATAAGTGGTTTACCAACCCAATTCCGCCAAAAAACGTCAATCTAAACTTTGAGATGTCAGACAATCTAAAAGCTTTGATTGCCAATCCACACGATAGCGCACAGCCAAAAGAAGCAACCGCTCAGTAATTTTTGTCCCTCAACATAGCTTGCTGACGCGCCCAGACTGCTGTTTATCAGTCTGGGGCGTTGGCTTTTTACTCATGGCTTGGAGAGACCATCATGAATTATAGCTGGAACTGGGGTGTGCTCTTTGAGCAAACCGGTATCGGTAATGAGCTTTACCTGCATTGGATGGTGACCGGTCTTGGCTGGCTGTTATTGATTGGCAGTATCGCTTGGGCAATTGCCATGGTGATTGGTACTATTTTGGGCATCATGCGTACCTTGCCAAATAAGGGCGCGCGTAGTATTGGTACCGCTTATGTGACATTTTTTCGTAATATTCCTCTTCTTGTACAATTATTCTTTTGGTTTTATATCGCCCCCGGTTGGCTGACGCCTGCGCTACAAGAGTGGTGGTATAAAGACTTGTCGCCTAATACCTCAGCCATGCTGTCCGCCAGTATTGGTTTGGGATTATTTACCGCCGCGCGTATCGTTGAGCAGGTGCGTACCGGTATCGAATCCTTACCTGAAGGGCAAATCAATGCCGCTTATGCGCTCGGCTTTACGATTCCGCAAGCGTATAAAGAAGTGCTACTACCGCAGGCATTTCGTGTTATTTTGCCACCGCTAAGCTCGGAGCTCACCAACTGTTTTAAAAACGCGTCGGTAGCGTCGCTTGTCGGGGTGATGGAGCTGATTAGCCAAACCAAAACCATCAGTGAATATACCCAAAACAGCCTCGAGATTTACACTTATGCGACCATTATTTATCTGGTCTTTAATCTATCGCTCATTGCCATTATGGGATTGATTGAGCGTAAATTACGAGTACCTGGGCTGATTGCAGGGAGTCAAAAATGAATATGATGACCGAACTTGCAACGGCGTATCCGGGCTTAATGGGCGGTATGCTGACCACCTTAAAGGTGTTGTTTCTCGCTATCTTAGGCGGTATTAGCTTAGGGACGATATTGGCTTTAATGCGCTTGTCCGGCATCAAAGCGCTAGAAATTCCTGCTAAATTATACGTCAATTACTTTCGTTCTGTGCCATTACTACTGGTATTGCTGTGGTTTTATTTTGCCGTACCGATGATGTATTTTTGGATAGCCGGTAAATATTTACAGCTCGATACTGCGTTTACCTCGTGTGTTGTTGCCTTTATGATGTTTGAAGCGGCGTACTTCTCAGAGGTGGTGCGCGCAGGTATCCAATCTATCGGTAGCGGGCAAGTGAATGCCGCAAAGGCACTTGGCATGACCTATGGGCAAACCATGCGTTTGGTGATTTTGCCGCAAGCTTTTCGCAAGATGTTACCGCTGATTTTGCAGCAATGTATTATTTTATTCCAAGATACAACGCTGGTTTTTGCCATTGGGTTGACGGATTTTTTCCGCGCCGCTTACGTCCGTGGTGAGCTGATGGGCTTACTGACGCCTTACATTTTAGGTGCCGGAGCAGTTTATTTTATTATCAGCTTAAGCGCGTCTATTGGCGTGCAGCAATTGCAAAAACGCTTAAGGTTTTAA
The DNA here is from genome assembly GCF_016613355.1 of Psychrobacter sp. M9-54-1. NCBI lineage: Bacteria > Pseudomonadati > Pseudomonadota > Gammaproteobacteria > Moraxellales > Moraxellaceae > Psychrobacter > Psychrobacter sp. M9-54-1. The sequence continues at coordinate 183,774 of NZ_JADGFW010000013.1, forward strand.
TTTAAATTTGGCGCAGTATTTTACTATTAAGACTTTCATTTAATAATGATGAAAAAAGTGGTTAGGAGCCAGCGATGAATGAGTCAGGGATAAATGAGCCAGGGATAAACAATGCTGACACCTATATAAATGAATTTGGCGGACTGGTCACCGACAATGGTCATGCGAGCGCTGAGATAGTCATCAAAATGACTGACGTTAGCAAATGGTATGGTGATTTTCAGGTATTAACTGACTGTACCGCGCATGTGCATAAAGGCGATGTCGTTGTCGTTTGCGGTCCATCGGGCAGTGGCAAATCGACCCTCATTAAAACTGTTAATGGGCTTGAGCCGTTTCAAAAGGGCGATATCATGGTCAATGGTATCTCAGTTGGCGCGGCAAAAACCAATTTACCCAAACTGCGTAGTAGCGTCGGCATGGTGTTTCAGCATTTTGAGCTGTTTCCGCATTTGACTATTATCGATAACTTAACGGTCGCGCAAATCAAAGTGCTGGGCCGTAAAGAAGACGACGCTAAGAAAAAAGGCATGGCCTATCTTGACCGTGTGGGCTTAAGTGCTCAAGCGCCAAAATACCCTGCCGAGCTATCAGGCGGACAGCAGCAGCGGGTAGCGATTGCCCGTGCTTTGGCGATGGATCCGGTTGCGATGCTATTTGACGAGCCAACTTCCGCACTTGACCCAGAGATGATTCAAGAAGTGCTCGATGTGATGGTCGAGTTGACCCGCGATGGCATGACCATGATGTGCGTGACCCATGAAATGGGCTTTGCCAGTCAGGTGGCCAATCGGATTATTTTTATGGATGAAGGGCATATTGTCGAAAACTGTAGTAAGGATGAGTTTTTTGAAGGCGCAAAAAGTGAGCGCGCGCAGCTGTTTTTATCAAAAATTCTCAATCATTGAAATTCAGTACGGTGTTTTAAGTATCTATCAAAGCGTCTTTAATAAAGGCGCTTTTTTATGTCTTTTACTTTTTGTTCATTACTCTCAGCTTACAAGTGTTCCCTGTTTGCTGCTACAATAGACGCCATCAGTTTTTAATCCTATTCCAAATTCATAACAAATAATAAATAGTGTTTCGGAGTCATTATGAGTGTAGAAAACCAATCAGCAGGTATTGTGATTATTGGCGCAGGCTTAGCAGGCTGGCACGTGATTGATGCCATTCGCGCAAAAGATAAAAACATTCCCATCACCTTAATCACAGCTGATAATGGCGACCGTTATCATAAACCCATGCTAACCATGGCAATTAGCCAGCAGAAAAACGCCGCGGATTTGGTACGGGCGACCGGTAGCGATGCGGCAAAGGCGGCAAATATCAATTTGCTTGCCAATACGCAAGTGACCGATATCGACCCTGCTAGCCAAACGGTACAGCTTATCTCAGCACTGCGCTCGGACCCCGTGTATACCAATTACGCCACTATTAGCTATGACAAACTGGTGCTGGCAATGGGCGCCCATCCTATTTTTCCAAAAAGTCTGCCTGAAGATTTGGTTTGGCATGTCAATCATATCGAGCGTTTTGGGCAGCTGCAAGAAAAGCTGGCAGCGGGCAGTCAGCGTGTTGCTATCGTTGGCGCTGGTATGGTCGGGACGGAGATTGCTGAGGATTTATTAAAAGCGGGTCATGAAGTGACGTTGATTGACTTAAATGACGCGCCGCTCTCGCAAATGCTACCGGCACAAGCGACCGCGCGTATTGCTAAAGCAATAAAATCGCAAGGGATTCACTTTTTAGGCGGTTATCAAGTATCCAATGTCACGCGTCATGATGATGGCACATTGCAAGTCAGCTATGCACCAGTTGCCGCTACCGACAGCGATGCGGCGCAGCAGCCAGAGCCATTAATCGTTGATCATGTGATTGCTAGTACGGGCTTGACGGTCGATGATAAATTACCAACTGCTGCTGGGGTTGAGTTCAATCGCCGCACTGGTATCGTGGTCGATGCCACCACGTTACGTACGCATGCGTCCAATGTGTATGCGATTGGCGATTGTATGTCGATCAACGGCGTTGCCTGTCGTTATGTAGCGCCGTTACGTGCGCAGGCAGCGACGATTGCTGATGATATTTTGGGTCACGAGCACAGCGGTTACGATCATAAGCCGCCGATGATTCGCTTAAAAAATAAAGCCATTTCGGTGATGGTCACTGGCGTACCGCAGGCTGCTGGTAATTGGCAAGTGACTACTGAAACGGATGACGAGCTGGTTATGGACTTGCTTGATGATAACCATGCCATCACTGCGACGGTAACGATTAAAGCACCGCCAATGGTAAAATCTTAATCAACGCTTAACCATTGCAAGTTTAACTTTTAGCTTTAAATTCTAGTCTTAATGCTTATTAAAAGCCAGCTGTGTAGCAATACATAACTGGCTTTTTTGCATATAATAACCGCGTGATTTTATGCTATCTTTTACTGGGTAATGCTTTTTATTAATTAATTTAAATGATACATAATGTATTACTATGATTGACAGCCTTCGATTTAAGGCGGTATAGTAGCTCATGCTTGTTAAGACCTGTTCAAGGAAAAAAGAATAGGAACAAGCGAAAAATTAGCACCATTCAGGCGTGCTGTAAAAAGTAAAACGAAAGGACTCGTTATGACTCAAGTTTCTGACTTCGATAGCATTCTAAATAATATTCCCACCGTAAATATGGGTGCGCGCTCGGCAAATGCACCGCTTACTCAAAGCTATGACAAAGGCCCTGATGTACCGCTGATTGAAGCGACCATCGGCGACTTCTTTGATGCGATTGTTTCTAAATATCCGGAGCGTGAAGCACTGGTCGTCCGCCATCAAAATATCCGCTGGACATATCAACAGCTGCAACAACAGGTTAATCAGCTGGCAAGTAGTATGATTGAGATGGGACTTGAGATTGGCGATCGTATCGGTATCTGGTCGCACAACAATGCCGAATGGCTGCTCATGCAATTAGCGACCGCAAAAGTCGGCGTTATCCTCGTTAACATCAACCCTGCCTACCGTACCTTTGAGCTGCAATATGCGTTAAATAAACTTGGCTGCTCAGCCTTGGTGTTGATGCGCCATTTTAAAAGCAGTGATTATGCGCAGCTGATTCGTGAGCTATGTCCTGAGATTTATCATAAAGATTATACCCAGCTGGATTTGGTTGAGATTCCAACCATTGAGCGCATCATTTGGATTGATGAGCCAGACTCTGATGAAGAGTTTAACTTTATGCAGAAGTTTTCGGCATGGATGGCGGAAGGCGATGCCAATGATCCACGCGTCGCCGAGCGCCAAGCCCAGCTTAAAAACACCGACGCGATTAATGTGCAATTTACCAGCGGCACAACAGGTACACCAAAAGGTGCGACCTTAAGCCACCGTAATATTTTAAATAACGGCTATTTTATCGGTGAGGCCATGAATCTCACTGAGGAAGATAGACTGTGTATTCCTGTGCCTTTATATCATTGCTTTGGTATGGTGCTTGGAAACTTAGCGATATTAACGCATGGCGGTTGTATCGTTTATCCGAATGATGGTTTTGAGCCATTGTCAGTCTTGCAAGCGGTTGAAGAAGAGAAATGTACTGCTTTGCATGGCGTACCGACGATGTTTATCGCTGAGCTTGATCATCCTGAATTTGATAAATTTGATTTGTCGACCTTGCGGACTGGCATCATGGCCGGCTCTAGCTGTCCGATTGAAGTCATGCGCCGCGTCATTGATAAGATGCATATGAAAGAGGTCACCATTGCTTACGGCATGACCGAGACCAGTCCGGTTTCTTGCCAGACCAATGAGCATACGCCGCTTGAGAAGCAAGTATCGACGGTTGGGCTTGTGCAGCCTGCGCTTGAGGTCAAAGTCGTCGATACTGAAACGGGCGAGATTGTACCTTTAGGGAAAACCGGCGAGCTTTTGACGCGTGGTTATTCGGTGATGAAAGGCTATTGGGGCAGCCGCTTTAAAACCCGTGAAGCGATACAAGACGGCTGGATGCATACCGGTGATTTGGCGACGATGGATGAAGACGGCTATGTCAAAATCGTTGGGCGTAGTAAAGATATGGTCATTCGCGGCGGTGAAAATATTTACCCAGTTGAGATCGAAAACTATCTGTATCGCCATCCGAAAATTCGTGACGTCCAAGTTGTCGGTATCCCAGATAAGCGTTATGGAGAAGTGCTTGCCGCTTTGATCATATCAAAAGAGCCGGGCTGCTTAACCGAAGATGAAGTGCGCCAATTCTGTAGCGAGCATATCGCCCATTATAAAGTGCCGACTTATTATCGCTTTGTTGAAGAGTACCCGATGACCATCACCGGTAAAATCCAAAAGTATAAAATTATCGAGCAGATGAAGGCAGAGCTGGGTTTAGAGTAGTCACGAAAATACGTTAAGATTTTAAGAAGTTATTGAATAATAAACACAAGTATAAAAAGGGATGTCATGAGCGCTATCATAACCAGTAAACTGAGTCCGAACGCTGCCGATTTTCAGCAAAACCGTGCCGCCATGCAAGAAATAGTCGATGACTTATATGTGCACCTGCGTAAAGTCGCTCAAGGTGGTTCAGAGCGCGCGCGTGCCAAGCATTTAGCGCGTGGCAAGCTGCTACCTCGTGAGCGTGTTGAGCGCCTGCTCGATGTCGGTACGCCATTTTTAGAAGTCGCACCAATGGCAGCGCATGATATGTATGGCGAAGAGATTCCAGCGGCGGGCGTGATTGCCGGTATCGGCCGTATCAACGGCACTGAGTGTATGATCGTCTGTAATGATGCCACCGTAAAAGGCGGCACTTACTATCCGATGACGGTCAAAAAGCATTTACGTGCACAAGAAATCGCCCAAGAAAATAACTTACCTTGCGTGTATTTGGTCGATTCAGGCGGTGCAAACTTACCCAATCAAGACGAAGTATTCCCTGATAAAGATGACTTTGGCCGTATCTTTTTTAACCAAGCCAACCTGAGTGCGGCCGGTATTCCGCAAATCGCTGTGGTTATGGGTAGTTGTACCGCAGGCGGTGCTTATGTGCCCGCGATGAGTGACGAATCTATCATTGTCAAAGAGCAAGGGACTATCTTTTTGGGCGGTCCGCCACTCGTTAAAGCGGCAACGGGTGAAGAGGTCACCGCTGAAGACTTAGGCGGCGGCGATGTGCATACGCGTCTGTCAGGGGTGGTCGATCATCTGGCGCAAAATGATACCCATGCGCTATCGATAGCGCGTAATATCGTTAGCCACTTAAACCGTCCTGCTAAGCAAATCCCCAATCAAATCAAACCGCGTCCACCACGCTATGATGCCAAAGAGTTATACGGCATCATTCCAACTGATAAGCGCAAACCTTTTGATATTAAAGAAATCATCGCTCGTATTGTCGATGATAGCGAGTTTGATGAATTTAAAGCGCGTTTTGGCACCACGTTGGTTTGCGGTTTTGCCCATATCGAAGGTATACCAGTAGGTATTATCGCCAATAATGGAATTCTTTTTAGTGAGTCAGCGCAAAAAGGCACACACTTCATCGAGCTGTGCTGTAAACGTAAAATTCCGTTGGTATTTTTGCAAAATATCACTGGCTTTATGGTCGGTCGTAAATACGAAAACGAAGGTATTGCCCGTCATGGCGCCAAAATGGTCATGGCGGTTGCCAACGCGAAAGTACCAAAATTTACCGTCATCGTTGGTGGCTCATTTGGTGCTGGTAACTACGGCATGTGTGGCCGCGCTTATAGTCCACGCTTTCTATGGATGTGGCCAAATGCGCGTATCTCGGTCATGGGCGGCGAGCAAGCAGCCTCGGTACTGGCAACCGTCAAGCGTGATAATTTTGACCGTAAAGGTGAAGAGTGGAGTAGCGAGGACGAAGCAGTATTTAAAGCGCCGATTCTTGAGATGTACGAAGAGCAAGGTCACCCTTACTATGCGACTGCACGTCTTTGGGATGATGGGGTGATTGACCCCGCCGATACGCGTAACGTATTGGCGCTTGGACTTAGCGCTGCCTATAACGCACCGATTGAAGAGACAACATTTGGGGTCTTTAGAATGTAGCATTAAATGGAACATGGGCAAGCATTTCACGTATATAAAAATAGAGAAGGTTATGCAAAAAAATCTGAATAATTATAAAAGCTTATTGGTCGATGTTGAACAGCATATCGCGACGGTAACGTTAAACCGTCCTGAAATACGTAACGCCTTTAACGATGAAATGATTGCCGAGCTGACTGAGGTTTTCACCACGCTTGGCGCTGATGATAATGTGCGTGTCATCGTTTTAGCAGCTGCGGGTAAAGCGTTTTGCGCTGGTGCTGATTTGAACTGGATGCGGGCGATGGCAGATTATAGCTATGAAGAAAATCTAGCCGATGCCGATAAACTGGCGCAAATGCTCAAAACTATCTATAAATGTCCAAAGCCAACGGTGGCTGCGATTCAAGGCGATGTCTATGCAGGTGGTATGGGTCTAGTGGCTGTTTGCGATGTGGCCATTGCCGTGAAGATTGCCAATTTTTGCTTAAGCGAAGTACGTCTGGGATTAGCCCCTGCCACCATTAGTCCGTATGTCGTAAGAGCATTAGGGACTAGAGCGTCGCATCGCTACTTTTTAAGTGCGGAAGTCTTTGATGCCAAAAAGGCACGGCAGCTTGGCTTTATCCATGAGCGCGTTAGTGAAGAGTCGCTTAACGACACAGTCGCAGCCTTATGCGCCAAGATGGTTAATAATAGCCCCAATGCGGTCAAGACTTGCAAGCGTTTATTGCACGAAGTCGCAGGTGCACCGATTACCGATGAGCTGATTGCTGATACGGTAAAAGGTATCGCTGATATTCGCTCCTCAGCGCAAGGAAAGGAAGGCGTGCAAGCATTTTTGCAAAAGCGTAAACCTGATTGGTTAACGACAGACTAGTAGCAAAAAATGATAGTCAAACCGATAAATAAAAACGATAAGTTACAGGGATAGTTATGTTTTCTAAAATTCTAATCGCCAACCGTGGTGAAATTGCTTGCCGTGTTGCTGCGACTGCTAAGCGTTTGGGTGTTCGTACCGTCGCTGTTTATTCTGATGCCGACCGCGGCGCCAAGCACGTTGCTGTCTGTGATGAAGCGGTTTATTTAGGTGGTTCTGCACCAAAAGACAGCTATCTTAAAGGTGATGCGATTATTGCGATTGCCCTCGATGTTGGTGCAGAAGCAATCCATCCAGGCTATGGTTTTTTAAGTGAAAATGCCGACTTTGCGCAGGCCTGTCAGGACGCAGGTTTGATGTTTATTGGACCATCTGCCGACGCGATTCGGGCGATGGGCGGCAAGTCTGAGTCCAAGCGTTTGATGGAAGCGGCTGGCGTGCCATTAATACCGGGTTATCATGGTGACAATCAAGATGCCCAGTTTTTACAACAGCAAGCAGACAGTATCGGTTATCCCGTCTTAATTAAAGCCAGCGCAGGCGGCGGCGGTAAAGGCATGCGTATTGTAGAAAATAGCAGCGATTTTATTGACTTACTAGACTCCTGTCGCCGTGAAGCGATTACCAGTTTTGGTAATGATCAAGTGTTGATCGAAAAATACGCGCTAAAACCTCGCCATATCGAAATCCAAGTATTCGGCGATATGCATGGTAATTATGTGCATTTGTTTGAGCGAGATTGCTCGGTACAGCGCCGCCACCAAAAGGTATTAGAGGAAGCGCCAGCACCCGGTGTTGACGCTGCCATGCGTGAAGCGATGGGAACAGCGGCAATCGAAGCGGCGCGTGCGGTCAATTATTTTGGTGCAGGTACGGTTGAATTTATCGTTGAGCAGCGCGAAGGGGCGATGAATTTCTATTTTATGGAGATGAATACCCGCCTGCAAGTGGAGCATCCAGTTAGTGAAGCGATTTCGGGTGTCGATTTGGTTGAATGGCAACTATTGGTCGCAGCAGGTAAGCCGCTACCGAAAAAGCAAAACGAGCTGGTGATTAATGGGCATGCGATTGAAGCGCGTATCTGCGCTGAAAATCCTGACAATGGCTTTTTGCCAGCGACGGGTACTTTATTTACCTATCAAAAGCCTGAGCACAGTACCTTTAATATTACCGATGTACGTATCGACGATGGCGTGCGCGAAGGCGATGTGATTAGCCCGTTTTACGATTCGATGATTGCGAAGCTTATCGTCCATGCGCCGACTCGCGAGCAAGCGTTGGCGAAACTCGACCGCGCACTCGCTCAAACGCGTATCGTTGGTTTGCCAAATAACGTGGCATTTTTGCGCTATATCCTTAATACTGAGTCGTTTAGCCAAGCCAATCTTGATACGGCGCTTATCGAGCGTGAGGCGGACGAGCTGTTTAATCAGCATCCGCTTGATTTATCGACGCTGGTCGTGACTGCCATTACGCAGCAGCTTGCTAGTGAAGGCGCAGCACAAGGGTCAGACATCGATCCATTTAGTAAGCGGACTGGTTTCCGTGCTTATAGTGATTATACGCGCTCGTTTGGCTTGGTTTATGATGAGCAGGCGTACCAAGCACGTATTAGCAACTGGCACAATGCAAATAGTGCGGAAAGTAAAAAAGGGGCTGAAAATAGCAGCAGCTTTACCCTAGTGATTGAAAAAGAAATCGCAAGTAACGAAGAAAAAACCAATGCCAATGTCGCCGCCCAGACAGAAAAAGTCTATGAAAGTGAAATTAGCTATGACAGTACTGACGCGCATAATCATACGTTATGGCTAGATGGCGTACGTATTAGCGCGCAGAGCTGGACAGATAATGAAACCGTTTATGTATTCACCGATAGCGGTCGTGATGAGATTACGCTTATTGATATCATGGCACATGTCGGTGAAGAGTCTGCGGCGGTCGGTAGCTTAAAATCACCAATGCCAGGACAGGTCGTCGCCTTTAAAGTCGCTGTTGGCGATAGTGTGAAAAAAGGCGAGCCACTTGCCGTTATCGAAGCGATGAAAATCGAACATACCATTACCGCACCGACTGATGGGTTGGTGGCAGAATTATTATTTGCCGCGGGTGATTTGGTTACCGATGGCGACGAGCTACTGCGTATCGATACTGAAGCTAGCGAAGCTTAAGAACTGAAGTATAAGAACAATGAAAGGATAATAACCATGAGCCATTCGTACCCAGACCACGTCAGAATCGTTGATGTTAGTCCACGTGATGGCCTGCAAAATGAGTCCATGACGGTACCGACTGCAGTTAAGCAAACGCTGATCGATGATTTAATTGCTGCTGGTGTCAAAAAGCTCGAGGCGACCAGTTTTGTTTCGCCAAAATGGGTGCCGCAAATGGGTGATAATAGCGCGCTACTTGACGCGCTAGCGCCTACACGTCAGACGGAGGTGTGCTACTCAGTCCTAGTGCCCAATATGCGTGGCTTTGAAAATGCTATTGTCCATCGTCCTGATGAAATCGTCATTTTCGGTTCAGCCAGTGAAACCTTTAGCCAAAAAAACATCAATTGCAGTATTGACGAAAGCATTGAGCGTTTTGCGCCCGTTGCCGCTGCGGCAAAAGCGCAGGGCATAAAGGTACGCGGCGTCATCTCTTGCACAGTCGGTTGCCCTTATGAAGGTGAGATTGCTCCTAGCCAAGTGGCGTATGTCACTAAGCGTTTGGTTGAGATTGGCGCTGAGCAGATTGGTATCGCTGATACCATTGGTGTTGGTACGCCATTAAAAGTACAGCGTGCGCTACAAGCTGCATTAGAATATGCCGACATCGCTATGCTATCAGGGCATTTCCATGATACTTATGGTCAAGCCGTCAGTAATACGTTAGCCGCCTTGCAGATGGGCGTCAGTGAATTTGATACCTCCGTCGCTGGGCTTGGCGGTTGTCCGTATGCCAAAGGTGCAACCGGCAATGTCGCCACCGAAGACGTCGTTTATATGCTGCACGGTATGGGCATCCACACGGGCATTGATTTAGATAAATTGGTGGTAGCTGGCGAGCGTATCAGTGAATTCTTGGGTCGGCGCAATGGTTCAAGCGTGGCACGTGCGCTGATTAATAAACGTCAGTCTTAACTAAAAAATAAAGCCAGTCATAAGCTAAATGAACAGAAATAAATGAACAGAAATAAATAAATAGATAGCTGGTATAAATTTTTTGAAGCCTCTGGAGTGACGCAGTCGCACAGCAAGCGATAAAAATTTTTACCAGCTATATGGTCTCTTTTTAAATGGATCTAAATTTTTAAGATTTAAAACTTTTACATACAAGGAATGGTTATGAGTTTACCTGGATTAAATTTTCAGCTTGGCGAAGATATTGATGCATTACGTGATGTGGTGCAGCAGTTTGCGGCAAAAGAAATTGCCCCGCGTGCAAGCGAAATCGACAGCAGCGATGAGTTCCCAATGGATTTATGGCAAAAAATGGGCGAGCTCGGTCTGCATGGTATTACCGTTCCTGAAGAGTACGGCGGATCTGATATGGGTTACGTCGCGCATATGGTGGCGATGGAAGAGATTAGCCGGGCTTCTGCCTCTGTAGCACTGAGCTATGGCGCGCATTCAAACCTGTGTATCAACCAAATCAAACGTAATGGCTCAGAGGAACAAAAGCAAAAATATCTGCCCAAGCTCATCAGTGGTGAATTCATTGGCGCATTAGCGATGAGTGAGCCGGGCGCTGGCTCAGACGTGGTTAGCATGAAACTCAAAGCCGAAGAAAAAGACGGTCATTATGTGCTAAACGGCAGCAAAATGTGGATTACCAATGGTCCTGATGCTGACGTCATGGTGGTTTATGCCAAAACCAGTCCAGAGCTGGGCGCTAAAGGCATGACTGCATTTATCGTTGAAAAAGGTATGGCAGGCTTTGGTACAGCGCAAAAGCTCGATAAGCTTGGCATGCGCGGTAGTCATACTGGTGAGATGACCTTTGATAATGTTGAAGTGCCCAAAGAAAATATCTTGGGCGGCGTTGGTGAAGGCGTCAAAGTGCTGATGAGTGGTCTTGATTATGAGCGCGCGGTATTGGCCGCAGGTCCTATCGGTATCATGCAAGCGGTGATGGACAACGTCGTCCCTTATATCCATGACCGTAAGCAATTTGGACAAGCGATTGGTGAGTTTCAGCTTATCCAAGGTAAAGTCGCCGATATGTATACCATCCTACAGGCGGGGCGTAGCTTCTTATATACGGTCGGTAAAAATCTCGATATGCTCGATCAGCGCGGTGCCGGTCATAGTAGAGAAGTGCGCAAAGATTGTGCCAGTGTGATTTTATGGTGTGCCGAAAAAGCCACGTGGATGGCAGGCGAGGGCATTCAAATCTTTGGCGGTAATGGCTACACCAATGAGTATCCACTCGGCCGTTACTGGCGTGATGCCAAGTTGTATGAGATTGGCGCGGGTACCAGTGAGATTCGCCGGATGCTAATCGGCCGTGAGCTATTTAACGAGACTAAGTAGAGATTATAGAATGTTCTTTATATACTAAACTCTTGCTCATGGGCTAATTTTTTCTTGCTTGCTGTTCGCAGGCGTGATATAGGCTGCAAAAAAATCATCCCATGAGCACCTAACATCGTTTTTAAATCGAATAAACTAGGGTGTGTTGACAATTACCGTAAATGGAT
>NZ_JADGFW010000014.1:0-408 GCF_016613355.1 Psychrobacter sp. M9-54-1
CGGTACCAACAACAGCGTCACCACCACTATTTATGATGATGGCACCACTAACGGCACTGATCCTGTAGATCCTACTGATCCTACGGTAGGTGATGACACCCCAATAGTAAGCATCACTGGTACAGCAAGTCTGAATGAAATGGCTGCTGACGGTACTCCTAATGAAGCGACTTATACAGTCAGCATCAGCAACCCAAGTACCGAAGATACCGTTGTTACTGTCACGATTAGTGATGGCAGCACTGAAGGCTCAGCTGACTACACCGCACCTGTCACACAAAACGTGACGATTCCAGCGGGTCAAACCTCCGTTGACATCACCGTACCGATTGTGAACGACAATGTATTTGAAGGTCCAGAGGACTTTAACGTCGCAGTCACAGCAGTCACAGCCACAGCGTCACCACC
>NZ_JADGFW010000015.1:0-30495 GCF_016613355.1 Psychrobacter sp. M9-54-1
TTTTTTTGAGCGCTTATCCCGAATTGGGGTTAACTTATATAGATAGAATAATCAAAAGGCGTCATGAAAATAACACTCATGGCGCTTTATCTATTCTCCTTTTAAACACATTTAAAAATGCACATAAAAGTATGGTCGGTTCGCAATAAAATTGGCAAATTGATGAATATCGACGTGAGACTGGTATAACGATTTTAAAACGACCTACTATTTGCATGCATAATAACGAGGCTTTACCCTAATGGTTGATATGACCAACAAACGACTCTCTGTTGCGCCCATGATTGACTGGACAACGACAGATTATCGCTACTTTGCACGGCTGTTTAATCCGCACGTTTATCTTTATACCGAGATGATTAGTACCGGTGCGCTGCTCCATGGCAATCGCGCGCGGCATCTGCGCTTTGATACGCTTGAGCATCCACTGGTGCTACAGCTTGGCGGTGCCGATAGTAGCGAGATGGCCCAATGTGCCCAATTTGCGCAGCAGCATGGCTATGATGAGGTCAATATCAACGTCGGTTGCCCCTCTGATCGCGTCCAGCACAATAAAATTGGCGCTTGCCTCATGGCAGAGCCGCAGACGGTTGCTGATTTGGTCAAGCACATGCAGGCAGCGGTCGATATTCCGGTGACCGTTAAACATCGTATTGGTATCGACGATTTTGATAGTTATGAGTTTATGGTAGATTTTGTCGAAAAAGTCGCAGCGGCAGGTTGTACACGCTTTATTGTTCATGCCCGTACGGCGTGGCTACAGGGCTTGAGCCCGAAGCAAAATCGCGAAATACCGCCACTGCGTTATAATGATGTTTACCGTCTCAAACAAGACTTTCCAACGCTTGATATAGAAATTAATGGCGGTATCGAAACAGTTGCCGATATTAAAACGCATTTACAGCATGTCGACGGGGTGATGATTGGACGGGCGTTTTATCATAACCCGTACTTGTTGGCAGAAGCCAACAGTTTATGGGGCGCGCCGATTACTAAGCGCTCGGATATTTTAGCGCAATTATACCCTTATCTAGAAAAACAAAGCGCTAAAGGTGAAGCACTACCAACGATGACGCGGCATTATTTAGGGTTGTTTCAAGGCTTAACAGGTGCGCGCAAGTGGCGACAGGCATTGAGCGGTAAACCGCAGCTAACGATAGACGATATTAAACGAGCCGCTGAAGAAGTCTTAGCCTTAAATCCAGATGCTTAAAGATAAGTAACGACCCTTCTCGCATAAAATATTATAAGCGCCCAATCACATAAGCATAAAACAATGGCTAATTGGTGCATAGCTAGTTGATAAAGACATTCATCAATTAGCTATTTGACGTTTATATATAAACCTTTAACTAATTTCCGCTAAATACTGCGCCATCGCGGCGCCATTATTAATAATATGTAACAGCATCGGTAATACTAGCGAGCCTGATTTGATACGCGCATAGCAAAATATCAATGCCAATACCACAATGGTGCCGATTTCATAAATACCATATTGCAAGTGAATTACCGCAAATATCACGCTGGTCACTAGGCTTGCGACTATTGTGCCGCGATGCTCTGCGTTGGCTACGTTTGAGAACTGCTCAGCAATAGCCGACCATAATAATCCACGAAATATAAGCTCTTCATAAATCGGCGCGACAATCACCATGGCAAATATCAATAACCAGACTGAGCTGACAGACTGATATAAAGGGTCGACGAAGACCAACGGTGATTCATTGAGCAGGTAAGTTAACGCTTGACTGCCAATCATAAATATCAGCAATAACCCTAACATACCGATGCCAACCGACCATGAAAATGGCTGTAGCGCCAGATACTTCCTTACATTGCCGCCCCTCACCCGAATCAATAAAGCGCTAACTGCCACCAGTAATACACAGCCGATAATGATAGAAAGACTGACCACCGTACCATCATTACTGCCGAAAAAGAAAATATCGCCCATAGTAGCGTTTTTAGTAGCGGGCAATATAAGCTTTCCGGCGATATAGACGCCGATTAATTGACTGATAAAGAAAGTCACTACAATGCCTATCACTAACAACAACGCACCCAAGCGTGAAAATAGCGGCGTAGGTTTAGACGCTGTGGTCTTAATAGATGCGGTGGTCGCTTTTTTTAGCATAAATCGTCACTCAAAAAAGTGTGCTAGCTGCTCACATTACATTTATCCTAACTTCTAGGATTCACAACCATCGTTTATTTTGGCAACTGCTTTTTGATAAGCTCAAGCACTTGACGCGCCACCGACTCTGGGTGCTCAAGCGGGAACATATGACCGCCGGCATGGGTTTCATAATCGATATTCAGGCGTGATTTGATTTGCTGCGGGAAGCGGCGCTTGAGAAAGATACTGTCTTCACCAATGATAAGCGTCACTGGCGGTTTAGGCGCACGGTTCGGGGTCAGCCAATACCATGACGGGTTGGTACGAAACACTTCGACTTCGCTGGCTTTAGGGATTGCCAAGGTTACTTTGCCGTCCGCACGCTCATGTAAACCATGCTCGATATAGCCTTGAAAACTACGCTCATCGAAATCTTTAAAAAAGCCCTTATGACGCAGCTTATCATAGGCGTCTTCGCGGCTATCCCAAACATCACGGCGATGCTTAGACACGCCCGCTGGCGACAGCTTATCCATCAAACGATTATTCATCAGCGGTAATCTATCGGCGGTTTTGGCCAAATGCCAGAGCAGGCTGACTTTGCCATAAATCCATGGTGGATCCATCAGCACCGCTTGCGCAAATATCTCCGGCGCACGGTATAACGCCTGCATAGTACACATGGCACCAAGCGAATGCCCAACGCCTACTAACTGACTCACCCCATGCTGCTCACACGTGCGTTTAACGCTATCAATAATCTGCTGGGTCAGGCTTTGCCAATGGTTATCTACTGGATAATCGGGCGTATTACCCAGCATAGGGATATATTCAATGGTAAAAAATTCAGCAAGCGGGGCAAAAAACGGCGCATAAACGGCGCTTGGCATACCATTGGCATGGGCAAAATGAATGACAGGTTTTTGGGTTATCTTAGACTTGGGTAGTGACGCAAAGGTCTGTGGATTAATGGTACTCATGACAAGCTCTCAGTAATTTAAATAGCTGTTTATTATAATAATCGAAATTTATATACAATTAAGGCTGAGCATAATCACATACTCAGCCTTAACAATCATACACATTAAATCTAAAATATAAAGCGCTTAGCGCATCTGCGCTTGACCCTCTTCTTGTGGTAACACGTCAAGCTTGATACTTGAACCAAGACCGGCGCCTAACTTAACGGCAAAGCGATCCATAAATAAGCTAAATGGGTCGGTTGGCGTATAATTAACGACGTTATCAAGCTTCAGCTTCTTCTCTAAAGTCGAAATACTGCCCTTTTTGTCAGCTAAGCCAAGCTCAATCGACTGCTCACCGGTCCAAAATAGCCCTGAAAACAGTTTATTTTCCTCAGGATTTTTTAGACGATCGCCGCGACCTTCTTTGACCGCATTGATAAAGTGCTTATGAGTATTGTCCAGCACTTTTTCGACATGCTGCTCTTCATAGTCAGTCAGCGGACGTGACAAGCTTAAAATATCTTTATACTCGCCTGCGGTAATGGTGCGGTCTTTAACGCCAAATTTATCCATTAAGCCTTCGATATTATAGCTTGGCATAATTACGCCAATCGAACCGACTAAGCTTGATGGATTGACATAAATCTCATCCGCAGCTGAAGCGATATAATAAGCGCCCGAAGCACCCATATCACCAATCACCGCGTAGAGTTTTTTGTCAGGATATTCTTGACGCAAATCCATCATCGTCTGCCAGATTTCATCAGACTGTACGGGTGAGCCGCCGGGCGAGTTGATGTCAAGCGCCACGGCTTTGGCATTACTGTTTTCAAAAGCGCGAGTTAAGGCCTCATTAACATCGTAAGCATTGGCGACATCACCACTACTAATCGTTCCTTGGATTTCAACCACCGCCAAATGCGGCTTACTGGTATCAACGCCTTCAAGCCCGGACGGTGTTTTGGT
Source organism: Psychrobacter sp. M9-54-1 (assembly GCF_016613355.1). Classification (NCBI taxonomy): domain Bacteria; kingdom Pseudomonadati; phylum Pseudomonadota; class Gammaproteobacteria; order Moraxellales; family Moraxellaceae; genus Psychrobacter; species Psychrobacter sp. M9-54-1. The sequence goes on from NZ_JADGFW010000015.1 coordinate 4,051, forward strand.
ACTACAACCGCGACCAATGGTCAAAAATATCAATAAAATATAACCAAAGGTCAATAGCTTAAAGAAAATACTCCAGCGACGGGCGCGGCGCTGCTCAACCACACTGGCTAATAACGTATTTTCAAGCAGTCGCCACTCTTGTCCACTCGGCTGATTTTGCTGCTGCAGCGGCGCTGGCTGGTTGGCCGAGTTGTCAGGACGTTTGTTAGGGTCTGGTGGCCAGTTGGGCATATAACTTCCTAAGTCAGAAACAATGTAAAACGATAAAAGAGAAACTCTAAAAAATTACATAATAAGAATTAAATATTTTTACTTAAACAAGCAGTTTTTTTTAGAACTTCAATAATAAGAATAATAATTAAATAAGCTACTAAGTATGGTGGCATTTCGCTCATGGTTCAATAGCAGAACTGTGAAATAGCTTGATATTATAAAGGCGACAGGTTATAGGAGCGAGATGTTTTATAAGGATGATACCAATAAGTCAGATTATAAGGTTAATCCTTACTATCGGCCTCAAAAGCTAGAGCGGCATCTAGTGACTTATTATCATAAGTGATTGTCTCATCGATTTGTTGCGCCCTTATTGCATCTGCAGAGATATGCGAAGTGCTATACCCAAGCCATGTTGTGCTATTCATAGCACTATTTAAAGAGTTTTTTAAAGTGTCATTTTTAGTATTCGGTTCAGTCGCGCATAATAACGACCACATTTGCCACACGCGCGGATGGGTATCGACATTTAAAATCAAACGTGATTGAGCATTTTTAGTATGAGAAGGTGGCTCTTTGTTATCGGACTGAAGTGTTTGTACTTTAGTAGCTAATGATTTGAGCGGGTCAGCAGCATTATAACTGACAATTTGAATAGGTAATCGACTATCAAGCGCAAGAGTACAGTCCCAGACACTGGCATCGTTTATTTTGCTCCAACCTGTGATAGCTTGCAACGTTAAATCACCATTGGCGAGTTGCCAGGTTTTACCTTGCTCACAAGCTTGGGCACTGATGGTTGCCTGAGTTTTATTTTTACCAGTTTGACTGGCTAATTGATAAGCGCGCTGGAGCTCGGGCCAACGCTCACTACGCCCGGCTTGCCAATACTGAGCGGTTGGGAGACGTTGACTTAACTCAGCGACGGTCATTGGTAGCAGCTCAGAGTCGTTTGGCTTATAGATGGTCGGCTGCAATGACTTACGGTTGTTATTTGTTAATGTCGCTAAAGATGTCGTCAAGGCCGCGCTACTGCTTTGGACTACCATACCTTCTAAACGCTTGATAGATAAGCTGCGCAGTTGCTGCTCTAGGGTCGCAGATAACTTGTCAGCGGTTAGCGTGCTTGGCATCGTACGAGTATCATAAGGCCTATGATCGGCTAAAATTAACCAGCTAACGTTTGTCTTATTATCTTCATTATTTAGCACAGGGTATTGTAGCACCGCCGCGCTTAAATATTGGTCGCCCGTTGGCAGAATATAGAGAGTCGGAGTCATGGTTAACGACTGCTGGTTGGCATATACCGTCATAACCAGTAGCGTTAACGGCGCTAGCGTGAGCCAACGACTGATAAGGCCGCGCGGTAATAGCCACGGCAGCATCGCCAATAATACCATCAGCAAAATTGCCATATTCACTGGCGTATAAAGCCATACCTCTGAGAATATCGGTAACGCCGTTAGCCACGTGATAAGCTCGTGTAAATGAGCGACGAGAGCAATCACTAAAACCCAAATAGTATCAGCTAGCGCAGGCGAGATAAGATAGCACAGCCCAGCCAGTAAATTTAGCGGTACAATCACCCAACCAAATAAGCCGATGGCAAAGAGATTAACGATAAGCCCTAACAGTGACGCCTTACCGAATAACAATAAAGTAATAGGCAGCAGGGCAATAAATAGCCAAAACTGTAATTTGAACAGACGTTTAAATCCCAACCATGTACGTTGAAGTATCTTCGCATTTTTATTGTCAGTAGAGTTCGTGGTCGTTAAGCTTGCAGACTCTGTTTGACTCCATGCTACTGAACTATCTTCGTACTTTAATAGCAGCGCTACCGCTATAAAGGACAGCCAATAACCTGCTTGCCACAGTACATATGGGTCGAACCATGCCATCAATACTGCTAGCGCCAACAATATACGCATGGTACTAATTGGCAGTAGCGTTAAGCGTATCAACCCTATCGCTAATAACATCCATGCGGTACGCGCAGCAGGTACATCAAACCCGGTAAATAAGGCATAAATAAAAGCCGCGCTCATCATAACCCACCAGCGCAATTGCCAGCGCGGAATATGACGATAGAGAGAGGGGTAAAAACGATTCAACAGTAAGACTACCAATCCTGCTAACACAATCGCTAAAAATAAAACATGGGTTCCTGAGATGGCCAATAAATGAGAAATACCTGCCAGCTGATATAAATCTTTGGTAGCGCGATTGATTAAACTGCGATCACCGGTCAGTAAGCTTAAAGTCACTGCTTTTGCTTGCTGCTGTGCGGGAGTTTGCGCTGCCCAGTCCTGATAAAAATGCTGACGTAGTTGCCAACGTCCTTGGTCGATAGCGGTACGCAAACGGTATAGATAAGAATCGTCCGCTTTAGACAATGCTGCTGAGTCATTAAACGGAATAGTTGAGGTACTGGTCGCTAATATCGTGGCAACCCCATCGATATGTCGCCCTCGCAACCACCGATAACTATCAAATCCCGTTGGATTGTTCAACGCTTGCTCAGAGTTAGCAAGTGGCGCTAGCGTCAAAGTCATCAATAACTGATCACCTGGCTGCAAATCATTTAAGTCTATAGTCTGCGATTTATTCTCAGTACTTTTTTTAGAAGGTTTTTTAGAGAAAGATTTTTTTGGATAAGCATTTAGCAGTATACGATATTGTTTATTTTCGAAATATTCGAGATTATCTCCGTTTAAGTTATTTTCTTCATTGCTTAGGCTATTATCAGTCACCTCTTTATAATTGTCATTGTAATTGACGCTCAGTTTGTCCAAATCCTGCGACGTTATCTCGGACAGTAAAGGCGATATGTGGCTAATGGTAGCAACCTGCCGATAGCCACTATGACTTGCGTCATCATAGACACTATCACTGATGCCTTCGATGTTCACCAAGGCTTGCACGCGCACAGTTTGTTTGATGGTATTACTTTGCGCCTGCTGCTGACTTATCAAAGCGAGCAGCCCACTACCAGTAATCAGCGCTAACGCTAATACTGTCGTTAATAAATAATGAGCAAATTTATAGAGTAATGATGATGTAGAAGATAGGGTTTTAGCAGAATTTTGAACAGCAAGATTTTGAGCAGAGGAATTTTTAACATTCCCCTTTTTAGCGTCAATCGAGGGTGCAAACGCGATATAACGCTGATTGATAAATAGCAGAACAATGGTCAAAGCCATTAATAATAACGGCAAGATAGAAGATGGGCTGAGGTCTGGTAATAAGGAGCCAATAGGCAGCGGAATAGTATCCGCGACGGCCAAAACCCCCATCATAACGATGATTATCAAGCTACCAATTAACCAGTACACCAGCGCTCCTCGCTTGCTTGATAGCTCGTCCATTGCATATAAGTTGCATGATGGATAATGACCGTTCTAAACATTGAACCAACCATCAAGTGAGCAAACCGTCAAGCGATGGCATTTATGTGGCTATTACCCTATACTTACCAGAAATATTGCAATAGTGATTATTCAACATTATCTAGCCGTTTTTCTGATAACATTTATAGCTATATTTTTTATTAATAATATCACTGTATATCAGCCCATCAATGTGATTGAGCGGGCTGAAGATAACATGTAAAGGCGATTCTGTGCCAAACAAACGTCTAAAAGACCTACTTCCTACCCCTGAAAAAATCTTAGAAAGTCGCTCATTAAAACTATTTGCGCCGCAACTTGCCGACCCGCGTTTATGGCATTTTAATCGCCATAGTTTAAATAAAGCGGTTTATATCGGTGTGCTCAGCGCATTCTTCCCGCTGCCAGGACAGATGTTACTGGCTTTAATCGGCGCGCTTATTTTTCGTGCCAATGTGCCGATGGCGCTTGGTCTGACTTGGATTACTAACCCGCTGACGACTCTGCCGGTGTTTTATGCTGGCTACTATATCGGTGCCAAAATCCTTGATGTGCCGATGATTAGCTTGCGCATTATCGGTCGCATGATTTCAGATTTTACCTTATGGATTATCTCTGATGGCGCCAATCCTTTTATCACTTATAAAGGCACGGTATCTATCGCCGCTTTTTGTCTAGGGCTAACAATTTTAGCGGTCATCAGTAGTATTGTCTGCGGACTGGCGTTTAAAGCCATCTGGCGCTATAAAACTGTCACCAGCTGGCAAAAACGTCAGAAAGACTCTGCTGAAAAAACCAGCAAGCATGAATAGCGTGAATCCTTAATAATCAATTTTGCCGCGTCAGTCATCTTATAAAAATAGCAGCATTTTATAAAGTTGGAAATATCTTATAAAATCATTACCCAATTCATAAGCGACCTTATAACTCGCCTTCTTCCTCTTTATGCTTGTCGATAGCGTTTTTAACATTATCAGCCAGATTATTATCCATCACAAAGATATCTATCACCTTCTCATCTTTTAGCAGCGTATAACGTTTTCCCGTGGCGCTATCTTGCGCCTTTAAATCGTAATCTGCACCCGCTAAGGTAATTGAGTCGAAAACCGGCGTCAGCAAGTCTATTTGTGCTTGTCTATCAATGGTGTCAAACAGCGTCGGATCCATATAAGGCTTTAGTGGTTCGTTACCTTCTTCAGCACTACCAAACGCTTCAATCGAATCATCATTTTTATCCATTTCATTATTCCTTATTTAGCATTTTAGTTATGGTTTTATCTACTTGTTAAAGCTGCTAGATACAGTCTGTTTTTTTCGTCGTTTTTATCAGTAACTTTTATAAAAAAGCTAACCGTATCATGCTGCTGCTCAGTAACAGCAGTTCTACAGTTTATTGAAAAAAAGTATTAAAAATGACGCCTTTAGTAATCTTCCCAATGCCCATTACGGAGTAGGAGCTGACGGTCAGCAAGGCCTGCCAAACTACGGTCATGCGTCACCATCAATAGCGCCGTTTGCATGGTGCTTTGTAGCTCGGATAACAGCCCAAACACACTTTGCGCGTTGTCATAATCTAAGTTACCAGTCGGCTCATCGGCCAAAATAAGTGATGGTTTGGTCACAAGCGCGCGAGCAATCGCCACACGTTGACGCTCACCGCCTGATAGTTCACCGGGCCTGTGGGCCAAACGATGCTCCAAACCAACACTTTTTAAAATATCTATCGCTTGTTGTCGCGCTTCGGTGGTCGATACTTTTGGACGCATCAGTAGCGGCATGGCGACGTTTTCAACAGCGGTAAACTCTGCTAACAAATGGTGGAACTGATAAATAAACCCCAAGTGTTTATTACGCATCGCCCCGCGTTCGGTCTCATTCATACTATTTAATAGCTGCCCGTGTAGCCAAACCTCCCCGCTGCTTGGGGTATCCAGTCCGCCAAGCAAATGCAGCAAGGTACTTTTTCCCGAACCACTGGTACCAACAATCGCAATGCGCTCACCAGCATTGACGGTCAAATCTAGACCGGTCAATACTTGCGTGCTCACCGCCCCTTCATCATAAATTTTATTAATATTGGTCGCTTTTAAAATCTCAGACATGGTACTTCCTTTGTTTTATTTATCATGGCATTGACGATTGACGCCTGTAGATTACTCGTAACGTAGTGTTTGTGCAGGCTGAATTTTAGCTGCTCGGCGTGCTGGATAAATGGTCGCCAAGAAGCTCAGTATAAATGACGCACTGGTAATCAGCACCACATCGGTCAAACGCAGCTGCGATGGCAGATAATTTACAAAGTAAGCATCAAACAAATTGAGGCCAAAGGTTTGATTGATAAAGCCCAAAATATCACTGACGGTCAGGGCAAAAATAACACCAAGTATGGTGCCCGCAATCGTACCAATAAAGCCAATCACGATGCCCTGTACCATAAATACATGGGTAATCAATCGCGGTGAAGCACCAAAGGTTTTTAAGATAGCAATGTCTGCTTTTTTGTCGGTGACTAGCATCACCAAACTTGAAACAATATTGAAAGCGGCAACGAGGATAATTAAAAACAGCAGCAAGCCAACCATGGCTTTTTCCATTTGAATGGCCCCAAATAGATTGCCGTGTGTTTGCGTCCAATCGCTAGGATAAAGCTTGTCAGGCGCAATAGCAGCCGCTTTTTGGGCCGCCATCGGTGCGTTAAAGATATCGTCAAGCTTCATACGAATACCCTGCGCACCCTCTGGTAGACGCAGTAATTTTGCCGCGTCACCCATCGGAATAAACGCCATCAGGCTATCTACTTCTGGACTGATGGTAAAAATACCCGTCAACGTAAAACGCTTAAAGCGCGGTATCACACCCGCTGGTGATGGCGACGCTTCTGGCAACACCAACGTCACTTTATCGCCTAAGCGCAGTCCCAAGGATTGCACCATCTCTTCGCCAAGCACAATACTGAACTCACCGTCTTGCAAGGTATCAATACTGCCTTCTACCATATGCTCGTTGATGATAGAGACGTTTTTCTCGTACTCAGGATCGACGCCGGTGACCATAATCCCAGCCACTTGACCGTTAGAGGTCAGCATACCTTGCAGCTGGATAAAAGGCGCAACGGCAGCGACTTCTGGATCTTCTTTGATCCTATCTGCCACCTGCTTCCAATCACCGATAATTTCGGTTGAGATCACCGTCGCTTGTGGCACCATACCCAAAATACGCGTTTTGAGCTCGCGATCAAAACCATTCATGACCGATAGCACCGTAATCAGTACCGCCACGCCAAGCGTCAGACCAATCATTGAAATCAGCGAGATAAAGGAGATAAAACCATTACTACGCTCTGCTCGGGTGTACCGTAAGCCGATAAATAACGCTAAAGGACGAAACATATTCAAACTCTTTATCTTATCTACGTACGACTTTATTTATGTTATAAATTCCAATGCAGCAACCGCCTTTTAATATGACACTCACTAGGGCTGTCGCCGCAAAAACATATCAATCGAACAAAAAACAGGGGATTATGAGCAGCAAAATACCGCTGTCAAAAGGGAGCTAGTTTGACACAATTTGACTTATATGTGCCAGTCATTAGCGCAAACTGCCGGTATTTTTTAATAAAAACTCAACTTTTCATATTATTTTTCGCGAGGGGCTTGCTATTAGTTGCGTCTATACCTATATATTGTATGCTAAGGACAATTGTCACTAACCCCTCATTGTTGTTTGTTGCCTCTTTACTGACGACATTGCTGGTTATCATAAACCAATCCGCTCATATATTGGATAATGGTCAGCAATCACAGTTTTAGACCCAAACCTCATGGCTGACTTAAGTTTGAGTATATTCATGACCATTAATTATCAATATAAAAACATCCAATCTCCCACCAAAATCACCTTAACTGACGAGCAATCTGCCGGTCACGCCGATCATTGGCGGATTTTGACCGATGACATGAGTCAAGACGTGCCAGAATGGCTGCAAAAGATGATTGAAAAAGCTGCCATGCCGAAAGGGCTCAACAGCAATGTCAGTGCCAAAGACAGCTGCTTATTGCTATCTGAAGACCAGCCTTGTCATATCAATCAAGTGCTGGCGATGAAAGATGGCAAGCCTGAATGCTTTATCAACGCCTACCCTTGTGTCGATAGCCCTTATGGTTTGACGTGCAAAATCGAGCGCATGATTGTCAATGACAACACTCACGATGCGGTCTTGCGCTTACGCACCGCTGATGGCAGCATTATTTATGCTTTCGACCAGCTGTATACCGCTAACCGTCATTTATATCAGCAAGATACGGCTTATTACGTGAACTTTAGTGCGTGGGCGCATGAGATTAAGCTGAGTGAACAAGACGAAGTGATTATGGTCGAAGACCAAGAAGCCATTCGCTACCATCGCGCCTTTAACGACATCGTCGCCGCCAACGATGGAAAAATGCCTGACGATTTACAAGAGCAAATCAAAGCGTGGCAGCCTGAAACCAATGAACAAATGGCGCCCGTCGAGATTAATCTTGGTCATATGTGCGCGTATTTGTTCGGCGATACCATAGGGCAAGAAGACGAAGCGTGGTGTCAAGGTCAGGTGCTTGGTAAGCAAGAAACACTATTTAATGGCCAGACCATCATCTTATTTGATGTGGTGGTACTGCGCGAACAAGATGCAGACCCGTTTGTCATTCGTATTGGCGCACCTAAAACCGAAACCACCGCTGCTATTGAAGTGCATGATTATGTACAGGCCAATATCTGGTTACAAGCGGCGATTTACAAAGAAAATCAAAAACCACAAACAACTGCGCAACAATCAAAAGCCAGCTAATTTAGAAGTTACTTTACTGTTAAATTCTCCAACGAAAAAGCCCTTAATTTATATTAAGGGCTTTTTCATGCTAAACGTTATTGATACAAAAATGAAAAACAAGCCATTAAGCTAAAGTAGTCATTGACTTGATATTACTATAAAGCTCTTTTTGCTCAGCACTTGGACGCGCGGTTTGTACTGCCATCAATTGTGACATATCGCCTTCGACACGAATTTTACCGGCCATAAAGGCGCCCATGATTTCATTGGTATCAAAGTTGGTAATGATAGATTGTAGCAGGCTACGATCCAACAATAAGGTTGTGGTTGCATTATCATTCAAACCGCGATGTAGTAAGCCGTCAGCAAAGCTTGCTTCGATATCTTGCTCCGTATCGGTGACTTTTAAGTTCACCACCATATTGGCAAGCGCTGGTGGTAAATTTAATTCGCCGGCTTCTTGACCCATTTTCTCAACTTGCTCAAACCATTCGTCTGTCAAAAAAACTGCCATATTATTATCCTTAATACCTATTATTTATGAGGTTATTTATGAAGGTAGGCTTGTGCCAGCATACGGCCAAGCCTAACCGCTATTTAAAAGTTCAAAATATTCGTTAATATCAGTATAAAGCACTTGGTTAGCGATAATACAAGGCGTCATTATAAGGGGCGATTCGATGATAAGTAAAACCTATTTATAGCGCAAATGCTGCTATTGTTACAAAACCACCGCTTAATTGTATTTTTTGCGCCAAAAAGCACTATCTTTTTTCACCCCTAGAATAGTAGGGAAATTGGGTATAAAATAGGTGTATAACGCTGAAAGATTATATCGTTCATAACTATTTTTACCAAAGAGTTTGTATTTTGGCGCATAGTTCTGATGATATTTGATTAGGTTTGCGTTACAATACCCTTAAACAGAGTCGGGAGTTTTAACTAAACATTACGTAAACATGGTTTTTGTCAGCCGCCGCTAGCATACATTGATGGTGTATAAGTTTTTTATCACCGATTGAATATCAGTATCTATCTTCGTTCATACTGGCTTTTTAGCAGTAATAATTAAGATACATACTCAGCCTCAATAGATGTTTGATGCTCAAGGAAGGCACATTATCTTATCAAATTTAACCGTTTATTATTTATTAATCATCCTATTATCGTCCAGCTGTGAGCGCCGTGCATTTATATCGCCGCCCTCTACTCAGCAGTAACCGCTGATAACTAGTGTAGGTTTGACTTAATAGTAAATAAGGTCTCGATAATAAGATTTGGCAAAAACAACATGTACCGCAACCATAATCTGCTTATAATTTTTTATAATATAGAGGCTGCGGAGAGTTAGTTAATTCTGTTGATAATTCGGGCTGTAAAGGAATCATCCAATGAGTTTACAAAACACAGCAGTCGCCCCAATTGACCGTGAGTATGAAATCACTGTCGTAAGATTCTTTACGATAATGGCCGTGATATGGGGCATCGTCGGCATGAGTATTGGTGTGTTCATTGCTTCACAGTTAGCATGGCCAGCACTAAACTTTGACATTCCATGGCTGACATTCAGTCGTCTAAGACCGCTACACACTAACGCGGTTATCTTTGCATTCGGTGGCTCTGCCCTGTTCGCAACCTCTTATTACGTGGTACAGCGTACCTGTAAGACGAGACTATTCGCCCCTTATTTAGCTTGGTTTACCTTTTGGGGTTGGCAAGCGGTTATCGTCGCAGCGGTGATTACTCTTCCTTTAGGTCTGACATCGACCAAGGAATACGCTGAGCTTGAGTGGCCAATCGATATCTTGATTGCTTTGGTATGGATTTCTTATGCCATCGTGTTCTTCGGTACGCTCATCAAACGTAGAACTTCACACATTTATGTGGCTAACTGGTTCTTTGGCGCATTTATTATTACGATTGCTCTACTGCATATCGTAAATAGTATGGCCATCCCTGTTAGTGCGTTTAAATCTTACTCATTATTTGGCGGTGCGACCGATGCGATGGTGCAGTGGTGGTACGGGCATAATGCGGTAGGTTTTTACTTAACGGCCGCGTTCCTTGGGATGATGTATTACTTTGTTCCAGTTCAGATTGGTCGTCCTATTTATTCTTATCGTTTGTCTATCGTTCACTTTTGGGCATTGATTGCTTCATACATGTGGGCTGGTGGTCACCATTTGCATTATTCAGCGCTTCCAGATTGGACGCAGTCTCTCGCAATGGTGTTCTCAATCATCCTATTTGCGCCATCTTGGGGTGGTATGATTAACGGTGTACTAACGCTATCAGGTAGTTGGGATAAACTACGTACCGATCCGATTATTCGCTTTATGATTGTGGCGTTGTCGTTCTATGCAATGTCAACGTTTGAAGGTCCGATGATGTCTATTAAGACCGTCAACGCGTTATCGCATAACACGGACTGGACAGTCGGTCACGTACACTCAGGTGCACTTGGCTGGGTTGGTATGATTACCATTGGTTCGCTATATGTATTGTTACCACGTATCTATAACAAACCAAAAATGTATTCTATTAGCTTAATCACGACGCATTTCTGGTTAGCAACAGCGGGTACTATCTTCTATATCGTTTCTATGTGGATTTCAGGTATCGGCCAAGGCATGATGTGGCTTGCGACCAATCCAGATGGTACGTTGGTATATAGCTTCGTTGATACCGTTGAGTTCTCACATTTCCCATATATTGGTCGTGCTTTTGGTGGCCTATTGTATGTATCGGGTATGGTTGTTATGGCCTATAACGTTTATAAAACACTTAAAATGCCAGAAGGTAAGCCTGTTGATATCGCAGATCCTACTGATCATGAACCTAGTGTTGATAAACCTTCGGCAGCTAACGTATAAGGAGCGATCATGTCTGGTACACCGCATGAAATTATTGAAAAAAATACAGGCTTGTTGGTTATCGGTATTGTTATTGCCATTAGCTTTGCAACGCTCGTTGAAATCGTACCGCTGATTTATGATAACAAGGGACCTGAAGAAGGTGGGGTAAACGCTCCCCTTCCCGCCATGGAGCCATGGACCGCACTTGAGTTTGAAGGTCGTGACATCTATATTCGTGAAGGCTGTCACGTCTGTCATACGCAAATGGTGCGTCCATTGCGTGCGGAAGTTGAGCGTTATGGACCTTACTCACGTGCTGCTGAATCTACGTGGGATCATCCATTCTTATGGGGTTCTAAACGTACTGGTCCTGACTTGGCACGTGTTGGTGGACGTTATTCTGAAGATTGGCAAAAACAACATCTTATCGATCCACGTTCATTAGTACCTGAATCTGTAATGCCTGGTTTCCCTTGGCTTGCAACCAATGAAGTAAACGGTACCAATGTGCAAACTAAAATGCGTCTATTCCGTGATCAGTTTGGTGTGCCTTACACTGAAGAAGATATCGAAGGAGCGCCAGATGCGGTACTTGGCGCCACTGAGCTTGATGCTCTGGTTGCCTACTTACAGCAATTGGGTACCGCGATGGAAGGACAGCGCTAATGGGTATTGGTGAATTACAAACAATTGCGACCGTTTCTGCTTTTATTGCCTTCGTGGGCGTTGCATGGTGGGCGTATTCGCCAAAAAACAAAAAACGCTTCGAAGAAGATGCACAACTTGCGCTTGATGACAAAGATAAAGAAGCTTTGGCTGAAGAGCAGCGCAATAAGGATAAACGATGACATTTTTTTGGAGTTCTTGGATCACCATACTAAGTATTATGTGTTGGGCGGGTATCCTCGGCGTCTTACTAATGGTGTTGAAATACAAGCCAGAAGTAGAAGAAGACGGTACTACTGGGCACACTTACGACGGTATTCAAGAATACGATAAGCCACTGCCTAAATGGTGGTTAGTGATATTTTTTGGTTCGATTATTTGGGCTGTTGCCTACTGGATATTTTTCCCTGCTATCTTTCCATCGAAATGGGAAGGTATCACGACCGTAGAAGTAGATGGCGAAACTGTGCCATGGACCTCGCATAACGAGTTAGCAAGTGAGCTTGAAAGTAATAACAAGGTGTTTACCGATAACTTTGAGCAAAACATTTTGGCCAAAGCAGATGCTAGCGGTGCGACTAAAACGCTAGCAACGCTGTCTGAGATGCAAGCAACCATGCGTCGCAGTGAAACACCACCTGCGAATCTACAAACTGAGATTGATGAAAAAATCGCTGAGCTTGCACCGTACGTTGAAAAACTTGCTGAAAACCCGAATGCGCTAAAAGTCGGTAGTCGCTTGTTCTTACAGAATTGTGCTGTTTGTCACGGCTCTAATGCGAAAGGTGCGCTAGGCTACCCTAATTTGACCGACAATGACTGGTTATATGGCGGTGAAGCTTCACATATCCTAACGACGCTACATAATGGTCGTGTTGGTGGTATGGCAGCTTGGCGTGACCAACTTGGTGAAGATGGTGTGCGTGCAGCGGCTGAATATGTCTTGTCAATCTCTGGTAACCAACCAAGTTATGAGCTTGACCAAGCTAAAGTTGCTCAAGGTAAAGCCATTTTCCATGAGCCTACTAACTGTGTACTTTGTCATGGTGAAGACGCTAAAGGTATGATCTCTACTGGGGCGCCAAACTTGACTGATAACATCTGGTTATATGGCGGCGATCGCGAAAGTATCCGTGATACCATCCGTTATGGCCGTGCCGGTGTGATGCCAGAATGGGAAACCAAACTAGGTAATGAGCGCATTATGCTGCTTGCTGCGTATGTTTATTCTTTATCAGACAGAACGCCTCAGCCTGCTAAAGCACAGCCTGTTTCTGCCGCTGCTCCAAAAGCAGCAACACCTGAAACGGCAGTTGCAAACTAAGCGCATTTAGTCAGTTGTATGTCGTAAACAAGTGGTATTTAACAAAGGGAGAACTGTTATTGCAGTTCTCCCTTTTTAGTTATTTATCAGTTTTATGTTTTATTAATAAACTCTGCCTACGAGCAACTCGCAAAATCAAACTGCTGATAGATTTAATACGTTTTATGCTCTATCACCACTGGTTTTGATATTTATCAAGCTTAATAGTGATATGCTCTTCGTCTATCAATAAGTCGCAGATAAGTATTGCTTTTTAACATTCTCACCCCATTTATAGTAGGGAAACTGCTAAAATAGCAATCGAGTAGAAACACTATAGAATCATCTATTTAAGCATATTTTAATCCTTTATTTACAATCGCTCATTTGGTAGCAAGTTTGGATACTTTTTTTGGTATGAGACTTGCTACTTACTGACATTGATAACATCGCACATCCATATACCTAGCCCTTAAAGGTATTTGTTCATCATACCAGCAGACTGATTCTTTTTTTGGTGGTGTGTCAAAAAGTATGCTGATTAAAACTTGAACAATTTTTGAAGCCTTGAAAGCCCTATAGAATCAGAGAACTTAGCATAGATTTCTTATTGACTTCTATCGCCAGCATACTTTTTAGAACACCACCCTTTTTTTAAAGAGGCACGTTTATGTCAGCACAACCATCCAATAAAATTCCTGTCGTTGAGGTGGATCTTAACGCCAATAAAAAACGCGTTCACCCTAGATTTATCACCGGATTTTACCAAAATATCCGCGTGATTAGCATGTATGCGTTATTGGCATTATTTTTGATTTTACCGTGGATAAGGTATAACGGCAGGCAAGCTATCTGGTTCGATGTGCCGTCGCAGCATTATTATATTTTTGGTATGACGTTTCTGACCCAAGACTTTTACTTTCTTGCCGTCTTTGCGCTTATTGCGGCGTTTGCGCTATTTATGGTGACGGTATATGCAGGACGGGTTTGGTGTGGTTATGCCTGTCCGCAAACCATCTGGACGCATATGTTCCAATACGTTGAAAAAATAGTGATTGGCGATCGCAATAAACGCATCAAGTTTGATAAAGAACCTATGAACGCTAAAAAAGTCTTCAAGCGTTTTTTAATCTACTTTATCTGGTTTGTATTTTCGATGATTACGGCGATGACGTTTGTCAGTTATGTATCAGGGACAGAAACTCTATATGGTAGTTGGCAAATGTTAGGGGGCGTTATCCCCTTCCCTGACTGGTCAACTTGGATATGGGTATCGATATTTATTTTCGCTTTTTCAACTTACGTCAATGCAGGCTACATGCGTGAGCAGATGTGTATCCAAATCTGTCCGTATGGCCGCTTCCAAAGCGTGATGTTTGATAAAGATACCTTGATTGTTTCTTATGATTATGAGCGCGGTGAACCTCGCGGCGCCCGTAAAAAAGGCACCCATCCTGAGAATTTAGGCGATTGTATTGACTGTACGATGTGCGTGCAAGTATGCCCGACGGGTATTGATATTCGTGATGGGTTGCAGGTTGCCTGTATTCAGTGTGCCGCCTGTGTCGATGCTTGTAATGATGTAATGGATAAAGTTGGCTACCCACGTGGCTTGATTCGTTATACCACAGAGCGTCAATTGGTCGAAAAAGAGCCAAGCCGTGTACTGCGCCCGCGCTTTTTTGCTTATTTAACCTTGCTTGCGGTACTTTGTGGCGGTGTGGTTTATGCATTGACAGACCGCGTACCGTTAGAGATTGATATTCGCCGTGACCGTAATCAGTTGTCGTCATTGAACCAACAAGGCATGATTGAAAACAGCTATATCGTTAAATTGACCAACAAAACCCAAAGTGCGCACACTTATAAAATAAGCCTTGAGCCACAAGATGGGTTGAGCTTAGGCGTACGCTTCAACGATGTGCCATTAGAAGCAGGCGAAAGCTTTGATATGCCAGTCAGTATTTATGGCGACCCTGAGGTGATTGAGTTTGGTCAAACGCCGATTACTTTAACAGTAGCCAGCGAAGACGGTAAATATAATGTGAGTAAACAAAATATCTTTACCACGCAAGGGCAGTAATTATTGAGTATGTAGTTGCTTTTATCTATTCATCCGCTCGTTAGTGGCACTTAGTCAAAGGCTAATCATCACTGACTGGCAGCTGAAGTATTTATCATTAAACTGGCTGCTCTGAGCCGTCGGTTTATTTTTTGATAGCGTTTATAATAAGCTGACAAACCTCACTTTATAAACGAGTATCTGATTAATAGGTATGTTATGTCTAGTCCAGCACCGAACTTTAAGCATCAAGACAGCCAACCATGGTACAAAAACTATATGGTGGTTATCTTTGTCATTGGCATGCCAGCTTTTGTAGTAATCGCTTGCATTTGGTTTGTTTATTATTCTTATCAAATCCGTGATAGCGTGGTACGCGACGATTGGTATATGGATGGCAAAACCCTATATCATGACGTCTCACGCGACAAGCTCACCTATGATTTAGATTTACATGGCAAGATGCAGTTTGCCGATAATGGCGATGTCGTTTTTTATCTCAATTATCCTGAGCAAAGTTTGCAGTCTGGTAAATTATTAAACGGTGAGCCTTTAACCTATCCTGACTCTTTAGAGTTGTCTATCTCGCACGCCACCGACATTAAAAAAGACCGCGATGCGGTACTCAAACATCAAGAAGGTAACAAGTACACGGCGCAAGTCGATTTGGATGACGTAAAAGGCAAATATTATTTGCAAGTCAGTTATGATGGAAAGAATGATTGGCGCATGCAGGATGTGGCAAAATTACCGCGCCCAGAGGTGAGCTTTAATCCACTACCCGTTTTTGCCAAAAGTTAATCTTTAATGTTAAATAAATACAAAAAAAACCAGCCATTAGTGAATAATGCGCTGGTTTTTTTTGGTGGTAATTCTATAAAAATTAATGTCTATATGATTTAAATCACCGGATTAATCGTGGGGATTTTTTGCGTGGTACGGCTAGTTTTTGCCATGCTATCGGTGCTTTCTGCCTGCTGATCATGGTCGTGGTCGTGGTTGTGATGACTGGCAAACTTCGGATTAAAAACTTGAGTTTTTGGCGCTACTGGTAAACCAATCTCAGCCAAACTGTCGGTCTGCCCTGCTTGAATATTATCGCCTTCAAATAAGCGCTCATTGTCATCGCGCTCTATGTTTAAAGTTTCAAAGTCAAACAACTCGCGATCGGCCAATTGTGACGGCGCGACGTTTTGCATGGCTTTAAAAATAGACGCCAAACGCTGTGGATGGGCGTTATCCCATTCGCGTAGCATATCATTGATAATTGCGCGTTGCAGATTGGTTTGGCTGCCGCATAGATTACACGGAATAATCGGAAATTCTTTTAAACGTGCGTATTCAATGATGTCTTTTTCTTCAACGTAAGCAAGCGGACGAATCAGTAAGTTTTGCTTATCATCGCTTAGCAGTTTTGGCGGCATGGATTTCAGCGCGCCGCCGTGGAATAAGTTTAAAAAGAAAGTCGCCAGCATATCATCGCGGTGATGGCCAAGAGCGATTTTGGTGGCACCGATTTGTTTGGCAAAACCATATAGCGAACCGCGACGCAGGCGTGAGCAGGCTGAGCAGTACGTTTTACCTTCTGGCACCACGCTTTTGACGATACTATAGGTATCTTTTTCTAAAATATAATGCGCGATACCTTGCTCATTCAAATAAGCGGGCAAAATATCTTCGGGATAACCGGGCTGCTTTTGGTCAAGATTTACCGCAACGATATCAAAGCTAATCGGGGCAATGCGTTTGAGCAGCAATAAGATATCGAGCAACGTATAGCTGTCTTTACCGCCTGAAACGCAAACCATGACCACATCGCCGTCTTCAATCATATTAAAATCGCGAATCGCCCATGATACTTGGCGACGTAGCTTTTTTTGTAGCTTGCGAAATTCTGCCGTTTCAGTCGGTAAAATGTGCGTAGAAGATGCTTGCTCAGCGGTATTATCGTTACTCATGGCTTCGTCAGCACCGTCGTCATCCATGCTATCAGTATCTTCAGCATCACTATCCCAGCCAGTATTGGTAGAATCGGCATCTGCAGAAATCGTATCGCTAGTTGCTGCATCAAACTGGGAAGGGATTTTAGGCGTAAACAAGGTCGCTACGGTCATAAGGTACTCAATATCTTTACAAAGTTGACGTTACGGTAAAAATAAGCAGCCGTAACTTTAACAGGCTGGCTTTAAAAGCAGCGATTATAACAAATTTTGCTAACAGATTGAAAAGTCGCACAAAACTAGTGGCTTTTTGTGCCCATTTTTATCGCAACTTATGCGCAATTAAACATATCTTCAAAGTTATGTAATAATGCCACCTTAGTTAAAACAGCCATTTCTC
Organism: Psychrobacter sp. M9-54-1; assembly: GCF_016613355.1. Classification (NCBI taxonomy): domain Bacteria; kingdom Pseudomonadati; phylum Pseudomonadota; class Gammaproteobacteria; order Moraxellales; family Moraxellaceae; genus Psychrobacter; species Psychrobacter sp. M9-54-1. Next base: position 21,692 of record NZ_JADGFW010000015.1, read on the forward strand.
AGAAACTCAAATTTTTCAAATTTCTTAAACCAACAATAGACAATACTATGACTCAAATAACTGCGCAGACCTCCTTTCCCAGTCTCAAAGACAATGCTGATTTAGCAGCACTACATAAAAGCCAAAATGCCGTGGTGCTGCTATCAGGCGGGCTTGATTCCGTGACGTGTTTGTATTGGGCAAAGGCGCGCTATGCGTCTGTGACGGCGGTCAGTTTTAACTATGGTCAACGCCACAATAGCGAGCTTGTCGCTGCCAAAGCCATTGCAAAGACTGCCAATGTTAACCATCGCATTATTGATATCGATATCGCCCAGCTTGGTGGCTCATCACTCACCGACCACAGCATGACTGTCCCTGATGGCGATACTGATAAATTCCCGAGTAACAATCGCGATGAAAGTGATATCCATGATATAGATACTAATGACGCCATTCCAAATACCTATGTGCCGGCGCGTAATACCATATTTTTATCTTATGCTTTAGCAGTCGCTGAAGTCACTGATGCTAATCATATCGTCATCGGTGTCAGTTCGGTCGACTATTCAGGCTACCCTGATTGTCGTCCAGAATATATCGCCGCCTTCGAACACATGGCGAACCTTGCTACTAAAGCTGGTGTCACCGGTCATCATTTATCGATTCAAACGCCGTTGCAGCATTTATCCAAAGCCAAAACCATTGAGCTCGGTTTAGCGCTCGGGGTCGATTATGGGCAGACGATTTCTTGTTATCAGGCAGATGCCAATGGTCTTGCTTGCGGTATTTGCGACAGCTGCGTCCTACGTCGCCAAGGATTTGCCCAAGCTGGGGTTTCTGATCCGACGCGTTACCAGTCTAATGAGTCTTAATAAACATTTGGAAATATTCTGCTAAGTACTTGAAAATGCCACTATTATTATCTTAGCATAATGGCTTATTAAACATTTGCGCAACATTTGCTTGCATTAACACAGCACGCTAGCGTTGTATTTTAGACGATTTACTTGCTATGGTATGGGCGACTATGTCAGTCACAAGCGGCATATACTGCTGGTTTACTAAAATATAATGAGTGACATAGATAAAAAAGGCTTTTATAGTTAGCTATACTTTTATCATCACTTATATAAGCCATAAAACCTGTGACCACATAACACTACCAAGATTTTTATATAAAATCTGAGAAATTGACACGACCCGTAGAGGATGTTTATGAAGTTTTTGCCTGTATTACCCCTAGCTCTTGCGGCGCTGTTTGCCTTACCACAAGCAAACGCGGCCGACATTAAACAAGACAATATCAATACCTGTGTCAATGGCGCGGTCAAATATAAAGTCGCTAATAAAAGCGATGCTACCAAGCTTTGCAACTGCACCATCGGTGTCCGTAGCAATATGACCATCGGTCAAATGTGGGAAATCGAAAGCTATGCAAAAAGCAAAAAAGACCCATCAGGTCTCCCTTACGTGAAAAAAATGCAAAAAGACTTGCAGCAATGCACCGTGGGCTTGGACCTAAAACAGCCACAAAAACCTGCCTAAACTGCTTAAGAAAATATTTGCTAAAAAATACAAAAGACTGGCCATTACCAGTCTTTTTTGTTGCGAATGAATAAGTGAAGTGTAAAACGGAGTATTTATTTCTGCCAAACTGCCTATAATAAGACCACCTACTATAATATACGCATAACCGAAACTAATAAGGATTTTATAATGGCTAAACCCACTACAGAGAACCTTGCCCTGCCCGATTTTCCGGTCACTATCGTGCGCGAGCTAGACGGTAATTTTATTCATGACGATATCAGCCTAAAAGAGCTGGTTGCCCATACCGATAAGGGGCTTATCTTATATTTTTATCCAAAAGACAACACCCCAGGCTGTACCACGCAAGCGACAGAATTTACTACTCATATCAATGCGTTTGATGAATTGGGCTACGATATCATCGGTGTGTCGCGCGATAGCGTTGAGTCTCACGAAAAATTCATCGCTAAGTACAATTTGCATATTCCTCTGATTAGCGACAGTGATGAGAAATTATGCCAATATTTTGATGTAATTAAAGAAAAAAATATGTATGGCAAAGTCAGCTTAGGCCTTGTACGTTCAGCCTTTGTCTTTAATAAAGATGGCATACTTACTCATGCACAGCGCAATTTGCGCGCAGCTGGCTATACCGAACGCTTACTCGCCACGCTCGCGCCATAATATTTTTTATGATTATTTGGCAATTTTATTTATCTCTATCGACTACGATAAAACCTTTTTTTTGTGAGTAATATGAATCAACAGACTGACAGCACCACCGATAATAACACTGATAAAGAAGCGACGCGCAAGGTATCGGTGGCGGTCATCGGCGCCGGTACCGCCGGTCAAAACGCCTTTCGCCAAGCCAGAAAACTAAAAGACGACGTCCTCATTATTAATGACGGCTCTTGGTCAACGACTTGTATTGCCGTCGGCTGTATGCCGAGTAAACTTCTCATCGCTGCTGCCGATCGCGCCTATGACACCAACCATTCTGGCGAGTTTGGTATTCATGCTACTGCTCAAATAGATGGCAAACAAGTGATGGAGCGGGTTCGCGCCGAACGCAATCATTTTGCCAGTTACGTCCAAAAGCAAGTAGAAAGCTGGCCTGCTGAGACAAAAATAGCGGGTCGCGCTTACATCAACCAACAAGGTCTCATTGAGGTCAATGATGAACTCATCGAAGCCGATAAAATTATCGTGGCGACTGGTAGTAAGCCGTTTATCCCTGATAACTGGGCGGATAAACTTGGCAAAACATTATTGACTTCCGATACCGTCTTTGAGCTAACTGATTTACCAAAGTCTCTCGCCGTCATCGGCGCAGGGGCTATCGGCTTGGAGCTCGCCCAAGCCTTTACACGTTTGGGCGTCGAGGTGACACTTTTTAATCGCGACAAACGCGTCGCCGGTTTAAAAGATGAAGATATCAATAATAAAGCCATTGATTGCTTAAGTCGTGAGATGACCATGCATTTGGGTAGCAAGATTAACGACGTCGGTCAGCAAGCAGCAGATAACGAAGGCTCAGCGGCTTTTATCGATTACGAAGACAGCGCTGGTGAGACGCGCCAGTGGCAGGGCGATTATGTATTGGTCGCTACGGGCCGACGCAATAATATCGCAGCCCTAGGCGTTGAAAACTTGGGCGTTGGGCTTGATGACAAAAATCGTCCAAAGCAGCTCGATAAAAAAACGGGTAAAATTGGCAATTTAGAAGTTTATATTGTCGGTGATGCTAATGCCAATCTGCCTTTATTACACGTTGCCAGTGATGAAGGTTTTAGTGCGGGTAGTATGGTCTGTAACAACAATAGCGATGCTTATATCCGCCCAACTGCCGCGCCGTTTTCTATCGTCTTTTGCTCGCCACAAATCGTCAACGTCGGCATGTCGCTACCTGAAATACAAGCCGATCCAGAGCTTGAATACGTCATTGGAAAAGTCAGCTTTGATAATCAAGGTCGTAGCCGCGTGATGGGTGTCAATTGTGGTCTACTGCACATTTATGGTTGCAAAAAGACAGATAGAATCTTGGGCGCAAGCATGGTGGCACCTGATGCTGAATATATCGGTCATATATTGGCGATGGCGATTACCAATGATATGAGTATAAAGGACATACTCGATACGCCTTTTTATCATCCGACGATACTAGAAGGTCTGCGTACGGCGTTACGTGATGTGCAGCGTATGATGAAAATTCCTTATCAGTATCACGATACTCAAGAAGGGACTTTTTAATCGACTGATAAAACCATTTTTATTAAAATTAACGTTAATATGGTTTAAGCTATTACGCGCAGCTAAGCTCAGATCGAAAATGAGCTGCGCGGTTTACGCTGATTGTTCCTTAAAATTTTAGCGTTAAAACTTTATTATTAGATGATTTTATAGCTGAATTATCTTAGTATAAGCTCTTTTTACGATTCATTTGATGTAGACCCAAACTTTGCATGGATAAAACAATGGCAATCGCTGGTATTACTGACTTCTTTCGAGAGATTGTTCGCGACCTACATACCAGCCTATATATTGCTATCGGCGGTTCCATCGAAGAAGACTCACTCGACTGGACTTCTAAATCAGTAGAACTGGTGAGCACGGCCATCAAAATCCTAATACTGCTGGCGGTGTTGGGATTTTTTTATTGGCTTGCCATCTATCTTATCAAAAAAAGCAAAAGCCGCATTGGTCTCAATGAACGCCGCTCCAAAATCGCCCGCTCGGTATTACGCTATATTTGGATAGTCAGCAGCTTGATTGCCATTATGAGTCAGCTAAGCTTTGAACCAGATACGGTCAAAGCCACGGCTAAAGCCAGTACGTGGGCGGGAATTTACTATGTGTTATGGGCGTCATCTGGTCAAATTATACATAAGGTTTTACAGCATTATGGTCTAAACGCCTCTATTGAGCAGCTGCTTAAAAATATTTTATCGGTGCTATTATTGGTATTCGGGCTTGCCAGCGTTATGGCACAATTTGGCTTTGATATCGTATCTTTGGTAGCAGGTCTGGGGATTGCCGGTATTGCCGTGGGTTTTGCCGCCCAATCGACGCTTGCTAACTTTATCGCCGGCATTACCATTTTACTTGAGCAGTCCTTTCAAGTCGGTGACTGGGTCAATATCAATGACAATGAAGGGCGGGTCGTGGTCATCGCGTTACGCACGACCCATATTTTAACCCGCGACAATATCACCGTCATCATCCCCAACTCCAATGTCGCCTCATCAGTGGTCACCAATTTGACCTCAAAAAACTTTATTCGTTTCGATATTCGTATGCGCATCGCTTTTGAAGACGATGTGGATAAAGCGCGCGAGGTCATTTTACAAGTGCTGTCTGATAGTGAAGTAGTGCTAAAACGCCCTGAAACCTCAGCGACGGTAGACGAGATTGGCGAATATGGGGTGTTTTTTGTTATCCGTTTTTGGGTTAAGCCCGCCGCCGTAGCGCGTATGCCAAAGATTAAAGAGGCCTTGACGGAAAATATCAAACGCGCCTTTGATGAGGCAAATATCTCAACCCCCTACCCGCATATGCGCCTGCTAATGCCAAAAAACGTTGATTCTCCTATCGACACCAAGCCCTTTGCAACCACGACCAAACTGATTACTGAAGACAACTCATTAAAACAAGATGCTGAATAACGGCTCGATAATTTCAAAACCCAGTAAGTCATCATTTTTTCAATGTAGCTTTTAAACACTTCACCATAAACACTGCACCATAAACACTGCACCATAAAAACTGCCACTTTAAACTATCCACTTCGTAATTATGGTAAAATTGCCAGTTAAACCTCATAATTTTAAGCCTTAAGATTTTAAACATCAGGGTTTTGAGGTGCATTATTTATCAATTTAGCCCACAGGTAACCGTATGACCGAAACCACCACGCCCAACTCCTTATCAACCGCTGCAGCCGAGTTGTCGCTTGACCTTATTATTACTTGTGCCGATGGGCTTGAAGCACCGCTACAAATTGAGCTAAGCAGCTTTGGCATTGCAAGTGAGATGAAAAGTACAGGACGCTTAGCGGTCACTGGTAGCTTGCGCGACCTTTATACCATTTGTTTATGGTCACGGGTAGCGTCGCGGGTCTTGATGCTGATTAAACGTAAAAATATCAATACCGAATACGATGTGGCAGAACAGCTGTATGGCTTGGCAAAATCGGTCAATTGGACCGAGCAATTTAGCTTAGAGCAGACGTTTGCCATTCGTCTGTCTGTCGATAAGCGCGTTGCCGTCAGTCAACAATTCGCCATGCTGCGTATCAAAGATGCGATTGCCGATACTTTTAATGAAGTGTATGACAGCCGTCCTAATGTCGATAGTAAAAATCCCGATTTCTCAGTATTTGCGACAGTCAATGACAAGCAAGCTGAGCTATATTTAGATTTATCAGGCACCAGTTTGCACCGCCGTGGCTACCGTGTGGCTATGACTGAAGCACCGCTAAAAGAAAACTTGGCGGCGGCGCTACTTTATAGCGCAGGTTGGCATAAGAAAAATGATGCCGGTAATGCCCCTTTTTATAATGCCCTAATCGACCCGATGTGCGGCTCTGGTACTTTCATCATTGAAGCGCTACTCATGCACTGCGATTATGCTGTCGGTATCGATAAAGCGGCCAATCAATTTGGCTTTTATCAATGGCAACATCATGATGAAGCGCTATGGCAACAAATGATTGACGATGCGCAGACGCGTTTTCGTGAAGCTTTAGAGATTATCAACGAACAACCTGATACATTGCCGCTCATTTTGGGCTTCGATGCCGATAGTGGCGCGATTTTGGCGACAGAAAAGAACTTAATTGCCGCAGGTTTGCAGGATTTATTACCGCTACTTGACCTTGAAACGCGCGCCCTTAATCAGCTCAGCCACGTTTTAAAGCCGTTAGCCGATGATGGCCGCTTAAGCAATCCTTTGGTCATTACCAACCCACCTTATGGTGAGCGTTTGGGCGATGAAGAGATGATTAAGCCATTATATCAAGCGCTTGGGCTTATCTTACAAGACAGCTTTGCGGGTAGTGGCGTCAATCCGATGCTTGGTATCTTGGCAGCCAATGTCGAACAAGTCGATATCTTGTCCATTAAAGAGCCAAAAACTTTGCGCTGCCATAATGGGGCAATCACGGTTTATTTCCGCTACGGTACCTTAATTGCTGGGCAAACAGGCAGCCTCATTAGTCGCTTTGAGAAGCGCGAGATTGCCGTGGAAGAAGGCCAAGACTTTATTAACCGCTTGCAAAAAAATCTGGGCAAACTTAAAAGACTCGCTAGTAAAGACAATGTCAGCAATATTCGCGTATACGACGCTGACTTGCCTGACTTTAAAGTGGCGATTGATTTGTATGGCGATTACGTACACGTGCAAGAATATGCGCCGCCAAAGACCATTCCGGTAGAGACCGCAAAAAAACGTTTTAATTTGGCCTTGATGGGCATTCGCGAAGTGCTCAATATTAACCGCGAACAAGTTTTTATCAAAACTCGGGCACGCCAATCGGGCAATGACCAATATAGCAAGCAAGGCAATAGCGAAAAACGCGGTAAATTTTATGTTGCGCGCGAAAATGGCGCCTATTTGTATGTCAATTTTACCGATTACCTCGATACGGGCTTGTTTATTGACCATCGCAATATGCGCGCCCGTATCAAAGACAATAGCCGCGGCAAATCGGTGCTGAACTTATTTGCTTATACTTGCACGGCGAGCGTCCACGCGGCATTGGCTGGCGCGAAAAAAGTCACCAGCGTTGACTTATCGCAAAACTATCTCGATTGGGGCAAGCAAAACTTTGCTTTAAATGGTTTAAATGTCAGCAGCAATAAATACCAATTCGTCGCCGCTGATATTTTTGAATGGATTAAGGGTAATACGGAACAATTTGATATTATCTTTATCGATCCGCCAACGTTTTCAAATTCAAAAAAGTTCCAAGGTACTTTTGATGTGCAGCGTGACCATCCGGCCCTTATTAATCGTGCGATGAACCGTTTGACCTCTGATGGCGTGTTGTATTTTTCCAACAACTTCACGCGCTTTGAGCTTGATGAGCAATTAACCGAACGCTATGACATTATCGATATCACGCCACAAACGATAGGTTTTGATTTTAATATCAAAAAGCCGATTCATCAAAGTTTTGAGATTCGCCATCGCTAGAGCTGCTTGGTTAAATATAAAAGCAGCATTTAAACCTTGTCTTTTCCAGTCCGTCTTAGCGTACACATAACTATGACCCAATCAGCTTTGATTGGGTCATTTTTTGTTGCTATGATAGAACGTTACTAGCAACCGTTAAGCGACAGATTTATAACCGCTTTAATCCCACTTTTGCTAGCGTTTTGATTGATATAACCAAACTATCAAACCCTTAATCACTCTAATAACAAGGATAATCTCATGGCTTTATCATTAAATAAAGGCGGTAATTTATCGCTCACCAAAACTGACCCAAATTTAACCAAGCTACTTATCGGTCTTGGTTGGGATGAGCGCGCAACCTCTGGCGCTGAGTTCGACCTTGATGCCAGCGTGTTTTTGCTAAATACCGCTGGTAAAGTACGCGGCGATCATGACTTTATTTTTTACAACCAGCTAAAATCTGACAATGGTGCAATCGAACATACCGGCGATAACCGCACGGGCGAAGGCGACGGCGATGATGAAGTCGTCAAAGTAAACCTGACCCAAGTACCTGGTGATGTCGATAAAATCGTCGTTACGGTCACGATTCATGATGCTGCTGCCCGTAGCCAAAACTTTGGTCAAGTCGCCAATGCTTTTATCCGTGTGGTCAACGAAGAAACAGGCACAGAAGTAGTACGTTTTGACTTAGCAGAAGATTACTCTGTTGAAACGGCAATGGTGTTTGGCGAAGTTTATCGTCATAACGGTGAGTGGAAATTCCGCGCCGTTGGTCAAGGCTATTCAGGCGGCTTACAAGCCATGTGTCATCAGTATGGCGTCAATATCTAGCTCGATATTAACCTCTGCCAACAACTTAGCCCATACTAAAAACAATGCCTAGACATAAACACCGCCGAAACTTAGAGCAATATGGCAGCGCTATCCCTTGCCATTCTGCCAGTAAAATATGGTTGCAAAATAGTCACAATTATTTCTAGCTAAAAGACTGGTAATGCTTTAAGTTTCGTTTAAAATTAGGCAAAAAGTGGTTAGAGATAACCACTTTTTTTGTGGTTTGTGTTTATAATAGACCGACTTTAGCTTTATGCAACCAGACAGGATATGTCATG